>CANPWJ010000120.1 GCA_947584035.1 uncultured Acetatifactor sp.
ACGATGCGGCGATCTTATCCACATAGTCCCTGCGGTGTTCCCTGCGGATTCCGGCCTCCATCATCGTCCGGTCCGCCTCCACCGTGGTCAGCCGCTCATCCCACAGATGAACCGGCAGCCCGGTCCTGCGCTCCAGCTTGTCCTTAAATTCATAGGTGAGCTCCGCGCGCACCCCTTCCGTGGCGTTCATATGCCTGGGGAGCCCCAGCACCAGCTCCTCCACCTCATACTGCAGGATCAGCTCCTCGATCCTTGCCAGCGTCCGGCGCAGCTTGTTCTCCTCCTTGCGGCGGATGATCTCCAGGCTCTGGGCGGTCAAAAGCAGACTGTCGCTGACCGCCACCCCCACCGTCCTGGAGCCAAAATCCAAACCCATAATGCGCATGGGATCCCTCCTACTGCCAATGGTTGGTCCTGATATACTCCCGGAGAAGCTCCTCCACCAGCTCGTCCCGCTCCACCTTCATAATCAGGCTCCGCGCGCTCTTGTGGCTGGTAATATAGGTAGGATCCCCGCTCATAATATATCCGACGATCTGGTTCACAGGATTGTAGCCCTTCTCCGACAGAGCCTCATACACGGTGGAAAGCACCACCTTGACCCCGGTCTCCGGTTCTGTCTCCACTTTAAAGTACTGTGTGTTCCCTAAGTCCTGCATAAACTCCTCTCCATCCGCGCGAAAAAAATCTGTCCCATTATCATTTCCATAAATATCCATTATTTTTATATTACCCTATTTGACAGCAAATTTCAATACATTCTTGCCCTTGCCACAAAAGATTTGCGTGAGATTTGCGTTCAGAGCGCTGCCGCGAGGATATCCTCCCGCAGAAATCCCACGGGCTTCACCACAGCCATCTCCCCCGCGCCCGGAAGCGCCTCTCCCGATCCGCAGGGTACGGCGATCCTGACGTAATCTCCGGTATGCCCCAGCCGGTACCGCGCTCCGTCCACCTCCTTGGTCTCCTCCAGGAGGATCTGCGTCTCTCTTCCTATGTAATACTCCCGAAACGCCGCCGACTGCCTTCTCTCCAGCTGAAGCAAAACATCGCTGCGGGCGGTCTTTACCGGCTCCGGCACCTGATCCGGCATGGAGGCTGCCCGGGTCCCGGCCCTGCGGGAGTATTTAAAGACGTGCATCTCATAAAAGCACACCTTCTCCAGAAATTCCCTGGTCCGCTCAAACTCCGCCTCGGTTTCCCCGGGAAACCCCACGATCACATCCGTGGTGATGGCCGGATGTACAAAGGCGCCCCGCAAAAGCTCCACACTGTGATAGTATTCCCCTGTGGTATAGTGTCTATTCATCCGCCGCAGCGTTTCGTCACAGCCGCTCTGCAGGGAGAGATGGAAATGCGGGCAGAGCTTGGGAAGCCCGGCCAGCCGCTCCACCGTGTCCTCCCGGATGACGCGGGGCTCCAGAGAGCCCAGGCGGATCCGCTCCACTCCCCCGATCCGGTGGATCTCCTCCACCAGATCGATCAAATGGCTCTGTCCCTCGTACACGGCCCGCTCTCCCTCCCGGTCCACACCGTAAGAGCTGATATGGATCCCGGTGAGCACCACCTCCCGGTAGCCGGCCTCTGCCAGCCCCCGGATCTCCGCCAGGATCTCCTCCTTCCCTCTGCTGCGCACCCGCCCTCTGGCATAGGGAATAACGCAGTACGAGCAGAACTGGTTGCAGCCGTCCTGGATCTTGATGTAGGCTCTGGTATGCTCGGCGGTCCGCCGCAGGGTCGTCTCCTCGTACTCCTTCGTATGATGAATGTCGATCACCGTCGTGCCGCCCAGGGTCTTGTCCCTGACAGGTTCCCCCTCCCCCGGCCCCCCGGATCCTTCTTCCCGTCTGCGCAGATATTCTTCGAAGATCGGCACCAGATCCTTCTTCCGGTTGTTCCCGATGGCCAGGTCGATGCCCGCCTCCTGCTCTATGGCATCGCCCGCCGTCTGCACGTAACAGCCCACCGCCACCACCACCGCCTCCGGATTCTTCTGCTTCGCCCGGTGCAGCATCTGTCTGCTCTTCCGGTCCGCCATATTGGTCACGGTACAGGTATTTACGATATAGATATCCGCCTTCTCATCAAAAGGCACAATCTGGTAGCCGTTTTCCTGCAGCGATTGTTGCATTACTTCCAACTCGTATGCGTTTACCTTGCATCCCAGATTATGTAATGCTATCTTTTTCATGGTATTCCCCGCTTTTTTTGTACTGTTTTCTCCTTGACTTTTCCGCACGTTACCCTTAATATGGAGAGGAAAGATCTGACGGTGTAAAGGAGGTATTGGCTTATGAAAAAAGTGCAGATTTCATTGAATTCGATTGATAAGGTCAAGTCCTTTGTGAACGATATTTCCAAATTTGACTGCGATTTCGATCTGGTGTCCGGCCGGTACGTGATCGACGCAAAATCCATCATGGGCATCTTCAGTCTGGATCTGTCCAGGCCCCTTGATTTGAATGTTCACGCGGAGGACGACGCGGAGGAAGTCATGGAAGCTCTCAAGCCCTATCTGGCATAAAGCGTTCGGATGATCAAAGGAAGTCTCAAAGGCATCGCCTTTTGGGACTTCCTTTTTTTGCTGCCGCGTTCGGGCCGCCGCCCGCTACTCCACGATGATCAGCTCGTCCTCCTCGACGGCCTTTCGGAACAGCTCCTCGATCCGCTCCTCCAGATAACGCTCGTGCCCCCGGATCACATTGACATTGGGCTTTGTCACCGGATGCTTCGCCACAAAGATCGTACAGCAGTCCTCATAGGGCAGAATGGACGTCTCGTAGGTGCCGATCCGCTCCGCCACCTCCACGATCTCCTGCTTGTCAAACCCGACGAGCGGGCGATACACCGGAAGCCCGCACACTTCGTTGGTCGCGATCAGGGAATGCAGGGTCTGGGACGCCACCTGACCGATGCTCTCCCCGGTGATCAGACCCAGGCACTCGCTCTTACGGGCGATCTGCTCGGCGATCCGCATCATATAACGGCGCATGATGATCGTCAGCTCTTCGTGCGGACATTTCTCGTAGATATAGAGCTGGATCTCGGTAAAATTGATCACATGCAGATAGATCGGCCCCGTGTACCGGGCCACGATCCTGGCCAGATCCACCACCTTCTGTTTGGCGCGCTCGCTGGTGTAGGGAGGCGCGTGAAAGTAAACCGCGTCAATTTTCACGCCGCGCTTGGCTATCATGTAACCGGCCACCGGGGAGTCGATGCCGCCGGACAGAAGCAGCATCGCCTTGCCGCCTGTTCCCACCGGCATACCGCCCGGCCCCGGAATGATCTTCGAATAAATATAAATCTTTTCGCGCACTTCCACATGCAGCAGGATCTCCGGCTGGTGCACATCCACCCGCATCCCCGGACACGCCTTCAGGATCACCTCCCCCAGATCCCTGGCCATCTCCAGGGAATCCTTGGGATAATTTTTGCGCGCCCGCCTGACCGCCACCTTAAAGGTCTGGCGGCAGTCCGGATACACCCTCTCCATGTAGGAAACTACCGTCTCACAGAGCTTTTCAAAGCCTTCGTCCTCCACGTGGACCACCGGGCAGATCCCGGCGATCCCGAACACCCTCTTCAGGTGCTCCACCACCTCGTCAAAGTCAAACTCCGACTGTGCGTCCACATAGATGCGCCCGTCCGTCTTGTGCACCAAAAACTGGCCGTCGCACTTTTTCAGGGCATATTTGATCTGACGCACCAGGGCGTCCTCAAACAGGTAACGGTTCCTTCCCTTTATGCCGATCTCGGCATACTTAATCAAAAACGCAGTAAACATATACTTCCTTTCCGTCCGCGCTCCCTTTCTAGCGCCTGGTATATTTCCGCAGCACAGGTAATTTATCATACAATACCTGCAGCGTGTAGTCAATCTCTTTCTGTGTGGTGAACACCGAAAAGCTGAACCGTATGGTAGAACCCAGCAGATTTTTGTCCACCCCGATCGCCTTCAGCGTGGCCGACGGCTGTGGTTTACGGGCGGAGCAGGCGCTTCCCGCCGACACATAGATCCCCTGCTCCTCCAGCGCGTGCAGGAGCACCTCGCTGCGCACGCCGCCGAAGGACACACTGACCACATGGGAGGCCGTTCCCTCCCCGTAAGGCTCCCCGGGCAAAAGCCCGTTGACCTTCACATCCTCCAGCCGCTCCACGCCTTCGATAAAGAACCGTTTCAGGCGGCGCAGCCGCTCATGGTCATCCTCCAGATGGTCGTACAAAAGCTCCGCCGCCTTGGCCATTCCGGCGATCCCGGGCACGTTCTCTGTCCCGGAGCGCAGATTCTGCTGCTGCCCGCCCCCGTACAGGATGGGCTGCAGCTTCACCCGCTCCCCCGCGTACAGAAAGCCCACGCCCTTGGGCCCATGGATCTTGTGGCCGCTGGCGGACAGCAGATCGATATTCATCCGCTTCGGATAAATGCGTTCCTTGCCGAAGCCCTGCACCGCGTCCACATGAAACAGCGCGGAAGGATTTTCCCGCCGGATCAGCGCCCCGGCCTCCGCGACGGGCTGCAGGGAACCGATCTCATTGTTGGTGTGCATCACAGACACCAGGATCGTATCCGGCGTGAGCGCCCGGCGCAGGTCCTCCAGACGGATCTGCCCGCAGCCATCCACCGGCAGGTATGTCACCTGGAAACCCTGGCTCTCCAGATAACGCATGGACTGCAGGACCGCCGGATGCTCGATCTGCGTGGTAATCAGGCGGCGCCCCCGTCTGCCGTTGGCCAGGGCCGCGCCCAACAGCGCCATATTGTCCGCCTCCGTCCCGCCGGAGGTAAAATAAAGCTCCTTTTCCTGCACCTTCAGGATGCGGGCCAGCGTCTCCCGGGCATAGCGGAGATACTGCTCCGCCTGAACCCCCTTTGTATGCAGACTGGAGGGGTTCCCATAGTCCTCACACATGATTTTTTTCATCAACTCCGCCACCTCGGGAAAGACCATGGTCGTGGCGGAATTGTCCAGATATACTTCCATTGTAATTCTCCTCAGTTTCTGAACCATCGCTCTTTTCTATTTTATCATATGCAGGAGCAAGCCCTTCTGCTATCGTTCCAGCAGGTACAGAAGCCAGGAGAGCACCGTGATCCCAGCCGTCTCCGTGCGGAGGATCCGCCTTCCCAGCGTGATCGGCTCGATCCCATGCTCCACCGCCTCCCGGATCTCCGTCTCCTCGAAGCCGCCCTCCGGGCCGATGAACACCGCCGCGCTCTGTCCGGGCCGCAGCCCGCCCAACAGACTCCGCGTCCGCTCCATCCCCTCCGCCAGTTCATAGGGGATCAGCTTTACATCCATCCCCTCCGCAAACCGGACTGCCTGGGAGAAGTCCATGACCGGGCCGATCTGCGGGACGATGGCCCGTCTGCTCTGCTTGGCCGCCGCTTCCGAGATCCCCTGCCACCTGGCCCGCCGGGCGTCCGCCTTTCGATCGTCCAGCTTTACCACACAGCGCCGGGCCGCCACTGGGATGACCTGATAGACGCCCAGTTCCACCGCCTTCTGGACGATCCACTCCATCTTGTCCGCCTTGGGGAGCCCCTGGAACAGATAAACCCTTGCGGGAAGCTCCACGTCCCCCTCCTTGATGAACCGCAGCTCACAGAGGATGCGATCCTCCTCCAGCGCCATAATGCCGCAGCGGTATTCCCTGCCGTCCTGGCCGTTGCTGACGGAGAGCTCCTCCCCCGCCTTCATGCGCAGCACGCTGCGGATATGCTTCACGTCGCTCCCCGTTATAACGACCCGTTTGCCCGAAATGTCGATCTGTCCCGGTGGGACAAAAAACTGATACATAGCTCTCCTATCCTTCCGCCGCGGATCCCCGCGCTGTAAGCTCTTGTCAGACCGCTCTGCGGGCGGTGACGCTCACCCACTCCCCCTGTCGGGTCACTTCCAGGACCTCCATGCCGGCGGCCTCCACCGCCTCCGTCACGGTCCGCTCCTTTTCGCTCAGGATCCCGGAGGTGATATAGATCCCGCCGGGCTTCAGATGGCTCCGGATCACCGGAGTCAGGGGCACCAGCACATCCGGCAGGATATTGGCCACCGCGATATCGTAGCACCCGTATCCCACCTGATCCCGCACCTGGCGGTCCGTCAGGAGATTGCCGATCACCAGCGGAAATTTCTCCCGGGAGATGTGATTGGCCCGGCAGTTCTGCTCCACCGCCTCCACGGTGCAGGGATCCAGATCCGTGCCCACTGCCCGCCGCGCTCCAAACATCAGGGACAGGATCGCCAGGATCCCGCTGCCCGTTCCCACATCCAAAAGCTCCGTCTGAGGCGTTACGTGCTTCCGAAGCTGCCGGATACACAGCTGGGTCGTCTCGTGCATCCCGGTGCCAAACGCAGTGCCCGGATCGATGTGAAGCACCGTTTTGCCCCTGTCCTCGGGCCGGATCTCCTCCCAGGAGGGGATCACCAGGATATCGTCAATCAAAAACTGATGGAAATACTGCTTCCAGTTGTTGATCCAGTCGAGGTCCTCCGTTTCGTCCACCGTGACCGTGCCCTCCCCGATCTGGCAGAAGGCGCGCAGCTCCTCCAGCACCTCCTCGATCCGGCCAAGGAGCGTCTGCCTGTCCGTCCGCTCCCCCGCCACCTTCAGGCTGCCGTCCTCCTCTTCCTCCACAAAGAAGCTCAGATAGGCGATCCCGTCGTTCTCCTGTTCGTCCGGCAGGATATCCACAAACATCTGCTCCTTCTCCCATGCGGTCAGAGGGATCTTGTCCTCGATCTGTGCGCCCTCCAGTCCTATATCATAGAGCGCGCTGACAAGGATATCCTCCGCTTCCGCCACTGTCTTTAATCGAAATCTCGTCCATTTCATATCCGTTATCCCTCTCTGTCCGGTTGTCCCGGCTCCCGATACCTTTCTCTATCATATACAATTCTCTATCCGCTGTCAAATAGGCCGTTTGCACAAAGCGCCCTCACAGCCGCCCCTCCGCCTTCCGCAGACGGTACTCGCACAGTCCCAGCGCCACAAATAGAACCGGCGCGTTCAGAACCTGCTGGAAGCTCACCAAGGAGTTTACGCCGTACAGAACCACCGCAAAGACACCCAGCAGCATTCCCCGGTAGCGCCGCAGGGCCGTCAGCAGGATCCCCAGGTAGGCGGCCGTCCCCAGCACGCCCAGATTGATGAGCTGGGTCAGCCACTCGTTGTGGGCGTTGGCAAAGATGCTGCCCTTCCAGTGCCCCTCTATCTGCGAAATTTCCTCCGCGGGCATCACGCGGTAGAGGTACTCCGCAAAGCAATCCGGCCCGGCGCCGATCCCCTTCCGGAGCCATCCGGCCTCCCGAAAGCCCTTCCAGGCCGCCGCCCAGAGACTGCCC
>CANPWJ010000121.1 GCA_947584035.1 uncultured Acetatifactor sp.
TATCACAAAACCTTTTCACGGGCAATATCGAATCGCGCAAAAAGCGCAGAGCCGCCCTGTGGGCGATCCTGCGCTTTTGCAGTCCTTTCTGCGGGCCAAAGCCCTTTTCATCCGGCGGTTTCCCCGCCCTTTACCGGAACTTCACGGCCGTGCCGTAGGCGATCACCTCCGCCGCCCCCTGCATCACGGCCGAGGAGGCGTAGCGGATATTCACCACCGCGTCGGCCCCCAGCTGCTCCGCCTCCTCCACCATGCGCTTGGTGGCGAGCGCCCGGGCCTCGTTCATCATCTGCGTGTACGCCTTCAGCTCCCCGCCTACCAGCGTCTTAAAGGACTGGGAGATATCGCGCCCGATATTCTTGCTCTGGATGGTGCTCCCCTTGACCAGTCCCAGCATCTCCAGCTCTTTTCCGGAAATGTAATCAGTATTCACTAAGATCATCTTCTTCACCGCTCCTTATCTCTTTGATACGTTCCACCAGCATCGCGATCATCACTCCCGCCAGGAGCAGGGGGATCAAAAGTCCGATCACCCGAAAGGCCAGCGGGACTTCCATCTTGAGCGCGAGGCCCATGTACAAAAGCATATATGCCACGATCACTCCCGCGATAACCACCGGGGCTATGATCTTTCCGGCGTGGGACCCGGATGTCTTTTTCATTACAGGCCGCTCCTTTCCGCTTCGGTTCACAGCCACTTATCCAGCGCCGCCGTCAGCTTTTCCACCTCCACCGGCTTGGTGATGTGGTCGTTCATCCCGGAGGCGATGGACTGCTGGATATCGTCCGCAAAGGCGTTGGCGCTCATGGCCACAATGGGGATCTCCTTCAGATCCTTCCGCCCCAGCCCGCGGATCCCCCGGGTGGCCTCATAACCGTTTTTCACCGGCATCTGAATATCCATAAAGATCAGATCGTAATAGTGCTCCGGCGTCTCCTGCACCCGGTCGATGGCCTGCTGCCCGTCCTCAGCGGTCTCCACCTGAATACCGATGACCTCCAGAAGCTCCACGGCGATCTCCCGGTTCAGCTCGTTGTCCTCCACCAGCAGCACCCGCTTGCCCGCATAGTCCTTCTGCCGGAAGCGGTCGAGCTCCGTGGACTCCTCCCCGCTCTTGGCGATCAGGGACTGGAGCACATACTCCAGCCGCGAGCGGAACAGAGGCTTCTCAATGAAGGCGTTCACACCCGCCTCCCTGGCCTCCGCCTCGATCTCGGTCCAGTCGTACCCGGAGAGAATGATGACCGGCATCCTGTCCCCCACCTTCTGGCGGATCTCCCGGGTGGTCTCCACCCCGTTTTTCTCCGGCATCCGCCAGTCCAGGATCACCGCGGCATACCCATTCCCGGCCGCGTGGGCTTCCTCCACCCTGCGGACCGCTTCGCCGCCGCTCAACACCCACTCGGCCTTCATTCCCAGCTGGCCAAGCATTTCACAGGCGCTGACACAGGCGTCCTCCTCGTCGTCCGCCACCAGGACCCTCAGATTTTCCAGACAGGCGGCGTTCTCCCGCTTTACCTCCTGGATCTGCAGGTACACGTGCACCGTGAACCGGGAGCCCTCCCCGATCCGGCTTTCCACCTGGATATCGCCGTTCATCATGCGCACGATGTTCCGCGCGATCGGCATCCCCAGGCCGGTCCCCTCGATCTTTTTGCTGACGGAATGCTGCGACCTGGCGAAGGGTTCAAAGATATCCTTGATAAACTCCGGCTCCATGCCGATCCCGTTGTCCTCAAAGACAAACTCATAGCAGCCCTGGCCCTTGATCCGGGAAGAGATCTCCCGCATACTCAGGGAGAGCTTCCCGTAAGCCGGCGTAAACTTCACCGCGTTTCCCAGGATGTTCACAAACACCTGGCGCAAACGCAGGGGATCCCCGATCACGTCCTCGTGGGTGATCTTTCCCATGTGCATTTTCAGATCCTGCTTTTTGGCGTTGATCTGCGGCTGCATGATCGTCAGGAGATTGTCGATCACGTCGGTCAGCCGGAAGGGCTCCTCCGCCAGGCTGATCTTGCCGCTCTCGATCTTGGACATATCCAGCACATCGTTGATCAGCGCCAGCAGATGCTTGCTGGACACCGAGATCTTGTTTAAGCAGTCCTTCACCCGCTCCCGGTCGTCCATGTGCATGGAAGCCACCGTGGTCATCCCCATGATGGCGTTCATGGGCGTCCGGATATCATGGGACATGCGGGAGAGGAAATCGGTCTTTGCGTGGTTCGCGTTCTCCGCAGCCTCAAAGGCATTTTCCAGCGCCAGATGGTTCTCCAGCTCCTTCTTCTTGACGCCCGTGATATCCTGGATGGCGAAGAGCACCTCTATGGGGATCCCGCGCCTGCGCCGCAGACTCAAAACCGAAAGCCGCTCCCACTTCTCGCTTCCTCCCTCGGCCCGCACCTGGTACTCAAACTGCAGGTAGGGAACCTTGGCGGTGAGATGCTCCTGGAGATACTCCTTGCTGGTGACGCGCACCATATCGTACATGCCGCCCGGCACATACCTGCGGGAAAAGCTCTCCGCCAGATCCTGGAACCTTCCCCGGCGGGCGGCGCTCCGGTCCGGATTCAGAAGGTACTCGTAGGTGTCCTCCTCCAGATGGATCACGGAGAACCGCTTGAAGAGCTTGATCACGGTGTCCACGATCAAATCCACATCCTGCTTTTCCGACAGAAGCTGCCGCTTCTGGCTGCGGATGCTCAGCAGGAAGAAAAGGATAAAGACCGCGAAGCCGAAGATCAGCTTCACCAGAAGCTTCATCCCCAGGCTGTCGGCATCCTCGATCATACGGTTGGCGGTCCTGGAGGGAAAGGTCTGCACAAGCATCCATTTCTGTCCCTGGACAGGCACCATGTAGACATTTCCCACGGACTGGTCCCCCCGGTAGCGGAACCCGGCCTCCCCGCGCTCTGCGAACGCCTGTCTGGCCTCCTCCAGAGAATCCTCGTCCACCCCGCTGTGCTCCGCCAGCATCTCCAGGATATTGGTATGCGTGCTCCGGCTGCTGGTATGGGAGAACAGCACCGTCCCGTCCCCCGCGCAGAGGTAGGTGTTTAAGGGATTCCCGAAATAATCGGTCTCCAAAAGCCGGCTCACCCGATACTCCCGGTCGATGCCCAGCATCACGCCGATCAGCTTCTTGTCCGCCCGCACCGGCGCATAAAAGACCAGACAGCGCTCCGGCTCCAGGACCACACAGATACCGGAATTTCCCTTGATGCCCTCCCGGTAAAACTCCTGCCCGACCGCGTTCCACTCGGTCCCGTCCTCCAGATAGGCGTTCCCGTTCTCCGACACGAAGCCCACATAATCGTACTGGGAAAGCCCCTCCATGCTGGACAGGATCCCGGGATCCGGCTCCCCGGACGTCTGGGAATATCCGAACAGACTGGAGATGGCATAGATCCCGTCCAGCGCGCTCTGCAGCTCCACGTTCACGCTGTCCGCCGAGCGGACGGCGGCCTCCTCGATATACTCCTCGTTCTGACGGATAATGCGGTCATAGTTATCGCCCACATAGGCGATAAACACCGCCGCGATGTAAAAGAGCAGCAGCCCGGCCATCAGGATCTGCTGCCAGACTCTTTTATCCTTCACCCAACTTTTCTCTTCCATAGGCTACTTCGCTTCCACGCTGGTCAGCTCACGGTACCATTTCAACGCCTCGATATAGGTCTCGTACACCACGTTGGTGTCCATGTTCTGGAGGATCATCACCCGGGATACCTCCTGCCACGCCGCCGTCTCGTACTGGATGACAAAGTCCAGCACCGGCGCCAGCTTCCCGGTGCGCGAAACCAGGGCGTTGCGGATGTCCTTGGACACCTGCACCATCTGCAGCGCCTCGGCCATATCCTTCTCCAGGATCACGTCCAGGACGGAGAAGAGTCCCATCAGGAAAAGCTCCTCCGTGTTGGCGGCCAGCCCAAAATAGGGGGCCAGCTGCTCCGCCATCTTGGCCCGAAGCAGGGAGACGCGGGTGATCTCATTTGGCTTATCCGCGTAGAGCTCGTTGACCACCGCGGTGTTGATCCACTTCTTCAGCTCCACCTGTCCCAGCATGGCCGCCGCATGGCGGATGGTGGTGATCCCGGAATTGTGGGCCATGCGGTTCACCATCTGCAGCAGGGAGATGGTCAGCGCCGTATCCCGCCCGATCACATCCGCCGCTTCCGTCAGGTCAAAATTGGAATCGTTCACAATGTTCAGAAGTTCGATGTAGTTTACCTTCAGAGGCGCCACCTCGTTCTGTCCCTTCGTGACCGGAACGCGGTAAAATTCCCCTTCGTACAGCTGATATCCGCCGCTCTTTTTCAGCTTCTCAAAGTTCTGCTGGGTGTCGATATTTCCCGCGCACAGCTTTGCCTTGGGGTACAGCTTGGAGAAATAGATCTTCGCCTTGTCGATGGCGATCTTCTTGTTGTTCAAAAACACGTAATCCATCAGCCGCAGGATGGGACGGTAATCCTCAAACTCGGAGACCGACAGCTTGCGCACCGCCAGCTTATACCGCTTCCTCTTCAGTTCCCACAGGCGGTCCACATACATGTCCACCGGGGGGATCGTGTTGTCGATCATCAGCACCAGCCGCTCATGGGGCGCGTCGCACTGATTCTCGATATCCGCGAAGATCGAGATATTTGTGACCGGGACAAAGATCTCCATGTTGTCGGCCAGCGTCTCGATCCCCATGTTCTGGATCACCTCCAGGCCGGGGATATGGTTCGCGCCGTCGTTCACACCGCTTCCCTGAAGCAGAGGATTCAACAGGTTGTTGTCCCTCTGGGAAAAGATGGAGTAAGCGCTCACCGCCATGTTCTCATCAAACAACGGAATCAAGGAAACTAGCATATCTTCACCTCTTTCTTTTTATAGGGACGGATGTCCTAGCAAAAATAAGCCACACCCGACTCAAAGATCTTCATATCCTGCTCGCCGTAGATATTCCTGGCAACCGCCTCACCCCGCCTCTCGGAATGTGCCATCTTGCCCAGGCACCTGCCGTCCGGGGAGGTGATCCCCTCGATCGCGCAGTAGGAGCCGTTCACATTGTACTCCTCGTCCATGGAGGCGTTTCCCTCCGGATCCGTGTACTGGGTAGCCACCTGCCCCTTCGCAAAGAGCTCCCGGATCCACTCCCGGGGAGCCACAAAGCGCCCCTCGCCGTGGGAAGCCGGATTGCAGTAGACCCCGCCCAGGGTAGCTCCCCGGAGCCAGGGCGATACGTCGGACACCACCTTGGTGTACACCATCTTGGCGACATGGCGGCCGATGGTGTTAAAGGTCAGCGTGGGGGAATCCTCCCGCTGCCCTGTGATCTCTCCGCAGGGAACCAGTCCCAGCTTGATCAGCGCCTGGAAGCCGTTGCAGATCCCCAGCGCCAGGCCGTCCCGCTCGTGCAGCAGCCGGTTCACCGCCTCCTTCAGCTTCTCGTTCTGGAAGGCCGTAGCAAAAAACTTGGCGCTGCCGTCCGGCTCGTCGCCCGCGGAAAATCCGCCGGGGAACATGATGATCTGCGCCTGCTGGATCGCCTTCTCAAAGACCTCCACGGAATACCGTATGTCGGAGGCCGTCTGGTTCCGGAACACCTTCGTCACCACTTCCGCCCCGGCGCGCTCAAACGCCTTCGCGCTGTCGTACTCGCAGTTGGTGCCGGGGAATACCGGGATAAATACCGTGGGCTTCGCCACCCTGTTCCGGCACACGTAGACGTGCTCCGCCCGGAAGCAGCCGCTCTCCACCGGCTCCTTCTCCCGGGACGCCCTGGTGGGGAACACCTTTTCCAGCCGGGAGGTCCACGCGGAAAGCGCCTCCTCCATGGAGATCCGCACATCGCCGCAGACAAACGCCGGTTCCTCCGTGACCGTGCCGATCACGGCGCAGGGGAACTCCGACCGGACGATCTCCTCCGCCCTTTGCTCCTCCACTTCCACTAGAAGATCGCCCAGCGCGTTTTCAAACAGCGCATTCACGGGCACGTCCTTCTCTATGGCCACACCCAGCCGGTTGCCGAAGGCCATCTTGGAGACGGCCGCCGCCACACCCCTGGCGTCCAGCGCGTAGGCGGAAACCACGGCCTTTTCCTCCATCAGGCCGTGGATGTACGCGTAGAGCTTCGCCACGTCCTCATACATGGGGATGTCAAACGCATCTTTTTCTATCCGGAAGCGGAGCAGCCGATTGCCGGGCTTTTTCAGCTCCGGTGTCACGATGTCGCCCTGCCTTGCGATATCCACCGCAAAGGACACCAGCGTGGGGGGCACGTCGATATCGTTGAAGGTGCCGGACATGCTGTCCTTGCCGCCGATGGAGGGAAGCTGGAAGCCGATCTGCGCGTCGTAGGCCCCTAAGAGTGCCGCAAAGGGCTGGCTCCACCGTCCGGGATCCCCGGTCATCCTCCGGAAATACTCCTGGAAGGTAAACCGGATCCGGTCCGCGTCTCCGCCCGCCGCCACGATCTTGGCCATGGACTCCACCACCGCATAGACCGCGCCGTGATAAGGGCTCCAGGAGGAGAGCTGGGGATCGAACCCGAAGCTCATCATGGTCACCGTGTCCGTCTTTCCCTTCAGCACCGGGAGCTTCGCCACCATGGTCTGGGCCTCCGTCATCTGGTATTTCCCGCCGTAGGGCATGAGCACACTCCCCGCCCCGATGGAGGAGTCAAACATCTCCACCAGCCCTTTCTGGGAGCAGACATTCAGATCGCCCAGCAGCGTAAGCCAGGCTCCCCGGACATCCTCCTGCGCCAGCTTCTCCCCCACCTCGGGAACGGAGCAGCGCTCGAAATAATTGTCCTCCCGGGAAGGGATCTCCACGTGAACGGCAGTCTCCTGATGGGCGCCGTTGGTATCCAGGAAGGCTCTCTTCAGGCTGACGATGTCCTTCCCCCTCCATTTGAGCACCAGGCGCGGCTCCTCTGTGACCACCGCCACCGGCACGGCCTCCAGATTTTCCTCCGCCGCATACCCCAGGAATGCCTCCACGTCCCCGGGATCGATCACCACCGCCATCCGCTCCTGGGATTCGGAGATGGCAAGCTCCGTCCCGTCCAGGCCGGCGTATTTTTTGGGCACCTTATCCAGATCCACCGTCAAGCCGTCGGCCAGCTCGCCGATGGCCACGGACACTCCGCCCGCCCCGAAATCGTTACACTTTTTGATCAAGCGGCTGACCTCCTCCCGGCGGAACAGTCTCTGGATCTTCCGCTCGGTGGGCGCATTACCCTTCTGCACCTCCGCCCCGCAGGTCTC
>CANPWJ010000122.1 GCA_947584035.1 uncultured Acetatifactor sp.
GGCACCAATCTGGCCTATCTGTGCAGACATAAAAAGACGGGGGCGCGGGTGGCGCTTCTGTCGAACGATGACGAGAACAAGGTGTTTTACATCGGCTTTCGGACGCCGCCTAAGGATTCCACCGGCGTGGCGCATATCCTGGAGCACTCGGTACTGTGCGGATCCCGGGAATTCCCGGTGAAGGATCCCTTTGTGGAGCTGGTGAAGGGATCTCTGAACACCTTTTTAAACGCCATGACGTATCCGGACAAGACCGTGTATCCGGTGGCCAGCTGCAATGACAAGGATTTCCAGAACCTGATGCACGTGTATCTGGACGCCGTGTTTTATCCCAATATCTACCAGAACGAATCAATCTTTTGCCAGGAGGGCTGGCACTACGAGCTGGAGAGCGCGCAGGAGGATCTGGCAGTGAACGGCGTGGTCTACAACGAGATGAAGGGGGCCTTTTCCTCGCCGGACGACGTGCTGGAGCGGGAGATGATGAATTCCCTCTATCCGCATACCGCCTATGGATTTGAGTCCGGAGGGGATCCGGATGTGATCCCCGAGCTCTCCTACGAGCAGTTTTTGGAATTCCACCGCACCTATTATCACCCCTCCAACAGCTATATTTACCTGTACGGAAATATGGATATGGCGGAGAAGCTTGCGTTTATCGACGAGCACTACCTGTCCCGGTTTGAGGAGAGAAGGGTGGACTCCCGGATCGAAGTGGAGCCGGCCTTTGAACACCCGGTGCGGGTGGTCAAACGGTATCCGTTGAACGAGGGGGAGCAGGAGGAGGACAGCACGTTTTTGTCGGTCAATCTGTCCGTGGGAGACAGTCTGGACCGGGAGCTGTACCTGGCCTTTGACATTCTGGACTATGCCCTGTGCACCGCTCCGGGCGCGCCCGTCAAGCAGACGCTGGTGGAGCGGGGGATCGGAAAGGATGTGTACAGCCGCTATGAGAACGGCATTAAGCAGCCCTACTTTTCCATTGTCGCCAAGGGGACTACAGTGGAGAAGGAGGAGGCGTTTCTGGACACCGTCCGGGAGGTGCTGGAGGGGATTGTGGAGAAGGGGTTTGACAAAAAGGCGCTTCTTGCGGCCCTCAATTATTATGAGTTTCGCTATCGGGAGGCGGATTTCGGCTCCTATCCCAGAGGGCTCATGTACGGTCTGCAGATCCTGGACAGCTGGCTCTACGACGATTGCAAGCCCTTTATCCACATTGAGGCCAACGCCACCTTCGCGGCGCTTCGGGAAAAGGCAGAGAGCGGCTACTTTGAAGGGCTGGTCAAAAAGTATCTCCTGGAGAATCCCCACCGGAGCGTGGTGATCCTGCAGCCCTGTCCGGGCATGGACCGGGAGAGGGAGGAAGCCTTCCAGAGGAAGCTCGTGGAGAAGAAGGCGGCCATGTCCCGGGAGGAGCTGGAGGAGGCCGTGGAGAAATACCGTGCGCTTCGCAGGTTCCAGGAGAGTGAGGATCCGGAGGAGGCTCTGCGCAGGATCCCCCTGCTCACCCGGGCGGACTTAAAGAAGGAGGCGGCGCGCTTTGTCAACGAGGAGCGCTCCCTGGGGGATACGAAGCTTCTCTACCACCGGATCCCCACCAACGGCATCGGGTACCTGCGGCTGATTTTTGCGCTGGATGAGGTGCCGGCGGAGTATTTCTCCTATATAGGCGTCCTGAAGGGATGCCTGGGGCTGTTGGACACGGAGCACTACAGCTACGGAGATCTGTTCAACGAGATGAATCTGGTGACCGGCGGCGTGGCGGCGGTCAACAATGTCTATACGTCCATGGAGGACCCGGGAAAGTGCCGGGTGACCCTGGAGCTTAAGACCAAGGCGTTCTATCCCGATCTGGAGTGTGCCGTGGAGCTTTTGGGAGAGATCGCGCTGACCAGCGATTTCGCGGACACCAAGCGTCTGTACGAGATCCTGGCGGAGGGGAAATCCCGCCTGCAGACGCAGATGGCGGATGCCGGGCATACCCTGGCGGCGGGCCGGGCGCTCTCCTACGGGAGCGTGCCCGGGCGGATCAACGAGGAGCTGTTTGGAATTCCGCTCTACCGGATGGTGTCCGATCTGGAGGCCCACTTTGCGGAGCGGAAGGATCTGCTGGTGGAGCGTCTGCAGACGCTGGCCCAAATGATCTTCCGGCGGGAGAATTTGATGATCGACTTTGTGGGCGAGGAGGCCGAGCTTGCGCGGCTTGACGCTCCGGTGGAAGCGCTGAAGGAGCGGCTTTACCGGACCCCGGTGGAGAAGGGCCGCTTCCTGCCCGCCGTGGAGAAGCGAAACGAGGGCTTTATGACCTCCGCACAGGTGCAGTACGTGTGCCGGGCGGGCAGCTTCCAGGACAAGGGGCTGGCTTACCGGGGGACCCTGCGGATCCTGAAGGTGATCCTGGGATACGATTATCTGTGGAGCAACGTCCGGGTAAAGGGCGGAGCCTACGGCTGTATGTGCAACTTCGGAAAGACCGGGGAGAGCTACTTCGTATCCTACCGTGATCCCAACCTGACCCGGACGATCGACGTCTATGAGGGGGCGGCGGACGCGGTGGCGGCTTTTGACGCGGACGAGCGGGAGATGGACAAATATATCATCGGCGCCGTCAGCGAGCTGGATATGCCCATGAACCCGGCGGCGAAGGGACTCTATTCCTTAAGCGCCTACATGACGGGCCTCACGGAGGAGACGGTGCAGCGGGAGCGGGACGAGATCCTCTCCGCCGGCCCCGGGGATATTCGGGCTCTGGCGGATCACATCCGGGCGTTTTTGGGGGCGGATCAGCTCTGCGTGGTGGGAAACGCGGGCAGGATCCGCGAGGACGCGGAACTTTTTGGCCGGATCGAGAACCTTTTCTGAGAAAACGCGTCTTTTTTGACAGCAGATGAAAGAAAGGAGAACCTATGAGACGTATACGGAGCGACAAGAAGATCCGGAGAGGGAAAACGGGCAGGAGACTTCGGGCGGCGGGGATCGTCTGTGCCGTCTCCCTGGGGCTTTGTGCCTGCGGCGGCTCCAAGGGGGCGGACAGCGCCGGCTATGAGATCCGTTCTTCCGACCAGATGGCAGATCAAATGACAGCGCCGGAGCAGACGATGATTCTCAGCAACGGAGCCTATGACCGTGAGGCGCCAACCGAGGAGGCTGCGCCCGCCGGCGGGGAGGCGGGAACCACAGACAGCGGCTCCCAGCAGGAAAACAGCGTGATGCAGAGGGCTTCCGTCCGCAAGCTGATCCGGACCGTGGACCTGGAGGTGGAGACCCGGGAGTTCGATTCCCTGATGAGCGCCCTGGAGGCGCGGGTGGCGGAGCTGGAAGGATACATAGAGAGCATGGACCGCTACAACGGCAGCAGCTATTCTGGTTATCACGGCAGCCGCAGCGCCTCCCTCTCCATCCGCATCCCACAGGAGAAGCTGGATCTGTTTTTGAGCGAGGTCTCCAGCATCGGCAACGTGGTGCGCAGCAGCGAGTATGTGGAGGATGTGACGCTGACCTACGTGGATCTGGAGAGCAGACGGAATGCGCTGGCGGCGGAGCGCGACCGGCTGCTGGAGCTGATGGGACAGGCACAGAATATGGAGGACCTCATCACCATCGAGGAGCGGCTGTCCGAGATCCGCTACCAGCTGGAGAGCATGGAATCGCAGCTGCGCACGTTTGACAACCGGGTGGAGTACAGCACGGTGAATCTGAGCGTGGAAGAGGTGCGGGAGCTGACTCCCGTGGAGGAGCGCACCGCATGGCAGCGGATGGGAGACGGCTTCCGGGACAGCGTAAGGGATGTGACGGACGGGATGAAGGAGCTGGGCATTTGGCTGGTGATCCATATCCCCTATCTGATCGTGTGCAGGGCGGCGCCGGTACCCCGCCGGAGGAACCGCGGAAAGAATGACTTTTCAAACAGAGGATAGTCTGCTATACTTAGCAGGGAAAAGGTTGAGCAAAGACGGCTGGAGCGTTTCCGGCCGTCTTTGCCGTATGGCAGAAGCGTTTATGATAGTGGGAGAGAGCGTTATGAGCGAAAACAAAGCATACCGGTCCGGTTTTGCCACCCTGATCGGCAGACCCAACGTGGGGAAATCCACCCTGATGAATCATCTGATCGGACAGAAGATCGCCATTACTTCCAATAAGCCCCAGACCACCCGGAACCGGATCCAGACGGTGCTCACCCTGCCCGAGGGGCAGATCGTATTCCTGGATACCCCCGGCATACACAAGGCGAAGAACAAGCTGGGCGACTACATGGTCGGCGTGGCCGAGCGGACCCTGAACGAGGTAGATGTGATCCTGTGGCTGGTGGAGCCCACCACCTTTATCGGGGCGGGGGAACGTCATATCATCGAGCGGCTGAAGAAAACCAACACACCGGTTATCCTGGTGGTGAATAAGACCGATACCGTGAAGCGGGAGGAGGTCGTAAAGGCCATAGATACCTACCGGAAGGAGCTGGATTTCCGGGAGGTGGTTCCGGTGTCCGCCCGGAGGGGGGACAATACGGACACTCTGGTACAGTGCATTTTTCAGTGCCTTCCCTATGGGCCGGCGTTCTACGACGAGGATACCGTAACGGACCAGCCCACGCGCCAGATTGTGGCGGAGCTGATCCGCGAGAAGGCCCTGCGGCTGCTGTCCGACGAGATCCCGCATGGGATCGCCGTCAGTGTGGAGAGCATGAAGGCGCGAAAGGGGATCTATGACATTGAAGCGACCATCGTCTGCGAGCGGGAATCCCACAAGGGGATCATTATCGGCAGGGGCGGCCGGATGCTGAAGCAGATCGGCTCCCAATCCCGGCCCGAGATCGAGGATCTTTTGGAGTGCAGAGTGAATCTGCAGCTTTGGGTCAAGGTAAAAAAGGACTGGAGGGACAGCGATTTCCTCCTGAAAAATTTCGGGTATCATCCCCAGGATCTGGACCCTCATTCTTGAACCCGCGGCGCATAGAAACCGGAAAAGTGCGAACCCTATTCTTAGCCCGATGTACCGACACAGATGTCCCGTAGAAGGCGGTGTCAGCACTGGTGATAAAAGCGGATCAGGGGGTAGCCAAAGATGCAGGATAGGAATTACTGGAAGCGGTTTGAGAGTACCGGCAGGATCGAGGATTATCTGGCTTACCGCTCCCACCGGGACTGCCCGGGGGGCGGGCCGGGGACGGAGGAAAAGCGGCAGGAGGGTTCATATGCAGGAATTCGTATGAGTCACGGGGCTGAACTTCAAACAGGCCCCTATGGCGGAATATGACAGGCGTGTCTGTATTCTCACCAGGGAGCGGGGCAAGGTGGCGGCCTTCGCAAGGGGCGCCAGAAAGCCGAACAGCCGTCTGGCGGCGGCCACCAATCCTTTTTGCTTCGGGACCTATAAGCTGTACGTGGGGAGGGATTCCTACACGGTCGCGGAGGCGGAGATCCAGAATTATTTTGAGGAGCTGATGACGGATTATGAGGGCGCGTACTATGGGATGTATTTTGCGGAGATCGCGGATTATTATACCCGGGAGAACAATGACGAGCGGGAGATGCTAAAGCTTCTGTACCAGTCCCTGCGGGCGCTGACCAGGCCGTCGCTGCCCAAAAGGCTGGTGAAATGCGTTTATGAGCTGAAGGCCATCGCGGTCAACGGAGAATTCCCCGGGATCCCAGCGGATCGGGAGCTTATGGAGTCCACCGCCTATGCCCTGCGCTACATAGAGGAAAGCCCCATCGGGAAGCTTTACACCTTCGCGGTGTCGGATGCCGTGCTGGAGGAGCTGGAGGACGTTTCGGAGACGTATCGGCGGCGCTTTATGGATCGTTCCTTCAAAAGTCTTGAAATACTGAAAACACTATGATAAAATTTTATATTATTGTGGGAAGCTTTGGATGCTTGCAAAAGCAGGAAAAGCAGATGCGGGAAGGAGGCTGAAGCATGGGCGGAAACGGAAAAAGAGGAGTATGTCTGCTCCTGTGTATCCTGTGCCTGGCCGGGTGCGGACGTGCGAACGGCCCGGACGAGGTAAAAAGCACCGCCCTGTCCGTGGACGACCGGGGAAGGGTGACCTCTTACCTGGTGGGTAATTTTGCCAGAGAGTACTATAGTCTGCCGGAGCTGGAGCGCATGGTGACGGAGGAAGCGGACGGAAGCGTCAGACACGGGAATGTGGTCGGCGCGGATCTCAGGACGGGAGGGACGCGGTAGAGGTAAGGACGGTGGAGCTTTTGGAGGGCGACCCCTCCAAGGCCACGATCACGCTGCAGTATGACAGCGTGGCGGATTACCGCAGCTACAATCAGGCGGATCTGTTCTACGGAACGGTGGAGGAGGCCGTCCGGGCGGGCTATCTCACGGAGGAGACGCTTTTGCTCGACGCCGGGGACGGCGGCGGGATCCGGCTGGGCGACCTTGGGGAAAAGGTTTCCGGCAGGCACGTGCTGATCTCGGAGGAGCCGATCCTCTTTTACTGCCCGTACCGTGTGACGCACTATAGCGACGGCGTCGTCCTGAACCAGGACGGCAGCGCGGATCTGGGCGCCTGTGAGGGCCGGGGGATCCTGCTGCTGAAAAAATAGGCGGCAGTTTGGAACAAAGACAGAAAAGACAGGAGAGTATCAAACATGGAAAAGACGATGGAAAAAATTCAGGCACTTTCAAAGGCGAGGGGCTTTATCTACGCCGGCTCCGAAATCTACGGCGGCCTGGCCAACACCTGGGACTATGGGAACCTGGGCGTGGAGCTGAAGAATAACGTCAAAAAAGCGTGGTGGCAGAAATTTGTGCAGGAGAATCCCTACAATGTGGGTGTGGACTGCGCCATCCTGATGAACCCGCAGACCTGGGTGGCCAGCGGCCATCTCAGCGGCTTCTCCGACCCTCTGATGGACTGCAGAGAGTGCCACGAGCGCTTCCGCGCGGATAAGCTGATTGAGGACTACTGCGCCGACAACCAGATCGCGCTGGAGGAGAGCGTGGACGCGTGGAGCCAGGAAAAAATGAAGGGCTTCATCGAGGAAAAGCATATCCCCTGCCCCAGCTGCGGCAAGCACAATTTTACGGATATCCGGCAGTTCAATCTGATGTTCAAAACCTTTCAGGGCGTCACCGAGGACGCCAAGAACACGGTCTACTTGCGGCCGGAGACGGCGCAGGGTATCTTTGTCAACTTTAAGAACGTACAGCGGACCTCCCGCAAAAAGATCCCCTTCGGCATCGGCCAGATCGGAAAATCGTTCCGCAACGAGATCAC
>CANPWJ010000123.1 GCA_947584035.1 uncultured Acetatifactor sp.
GGGTCAAGGAGGACAAGTCGCTTCCGGTGCTGCCCGGGGGCCCTCCGCTCCTGCGGGAGCACCGTCTGTATCAGGCGGACTGGCTGCTGCGCTTTTACGGATTTCAGGCTTCGGAGCTTTTGGATGAGAAACGGCCCTTTTTCAACGTCCTGCTGGATCCCAAGGAGGATTGGGCGGTGCGGCACCTGGAGCAGTTTCCGGTGGAGATCAACCGGGCGCCCTATGAAAGGCTCCTGCGTGTGCCGGGGATCGGCGTGCGCAGCGCGAAGCGCATTGTGGCGGCCAGGCGGAAGGGCAGCCTGAACTTTGAGCATTTGGCAAAGATGGGGGTGGTCATGCGGCGGGCGGTGTATTTCATCACCTGCGGCGGCAGGATGCAGTATCCCATCAAGCTGGAGGAGGATGTGATCGCCCGGAATCTGGCCGGCTTTCGAGAGCGCACGCGGTTTGGCTCCGACGGGATGACCTACCGCCAGATGTCGCTTTTTGACGATGAGAATTTCCGGCGCCAGGTGACCCCGCAGGAGCGGTTTCAGGCGGCGGTGGGACAGTTTTGAGAGAAAGGGGAGAGGTGTATGATCGTATATCAGTGTGAAGATTCCATGGCGGGGGTGTTCACCGCTATTTACCGGGCGTATAAGGAGAAGCGCGAGGCGTCGGACGTCCGTGTGGATCTGGAGAAGGAGGCTTTTTTGTTTGCGGAGGACGTCCCGGTGGAGCCGGATCCGGAGAAAGCCCGGAGGACGGCAGGGGCGCTGCTAAAGAGGTTTGGGGAGGAGGATTTCTTCCGGATCTGCATGGCCCTGTCATCCCCTGACCGGGAGAAGGGACAGGCGGTGTTTCAGACGGTGGCGGCCGGGCTTAAGGATGGCTGTCCGGCGGGGCATCTGTTTGACGATCTGTCGGATCCGAATGTTTACCGGGCATTTTCCCTGGCCCGGGCGGCCGGGCGGGAATACGACCATCTGCGGGGCTTTTTGCGCTTTCAGGAGCTGGAGCGCGGCGGGGTGATGTGCGCCAGGATCGCTCCCAGGCACCAAATTCTGGATTTTTTGATGTCCCATTTCGCGGACCGCTTCCCCCGGGAAAATTTTATGATCTGCGACCAGGGAAGGGGGCTGTGGGGCGTGCACCCGGCGCAGAAAGGTGCGGATAGCGCAGAGAGTGCGGATGGCATGAAGAGCGTGGAAAGCATGGAGAACGTGGAGAACGCGGAGCGCATGGAGAGTGCAGGAAGCGGGAGACGTGCGGCAAAGCCGGAGAGGCAGTCGTTTCCCGAAAACCGTGCCTCCTGGTATTTGGTACAGGAGAAGGAGGAGCCCCTGTTCGCCCGGCTGCGGCTGTCGGAACGGGAGGAGGCCTACCAGGAGCTTTTCACCTATTTCTGCAGGAAGATCGCCATCCGGGAGCGGCGCAATCCGGAGCTGCAGAGGCAGATGCTTCCGCTCCGCTACCGGGAGTATATGACGGAATTCCAGCGGGAGCTGGATCGGACAAATTCTTAGCGGCGAGTGTTTGACTCCCTTTGAAAGATAGGGTACTATCTTTTATAGGGAGTCAAAATTTTCAGGAACGCTTCCGTCTGGAGAAAGAGGAGAGGATCGTCGGATATGTCCACAGAAAGGCAGATAGTCCCAAGGAGCGCGGACAACAGAGAGGTGGTGCGGGAGGAGCTTTCGGGAGAGATCCGGGTGTCCGTCCGCAGTCTGGTGGAATTTATCCTGCGCCAGGGCGATATCGATCACCGGAGGCAGGGCTTTCCGGAGAACGCCATGCAGGAGGGGAGCCGCATCCACCGCATGATCCAGAAGCGGATGGGGGCGGACTATCAGGCGGAGGTGTCCCTGCGCTACACCTGCCCGACAGAAAACTACCGCCTGGTGGTCGAGGGCCGTGCCGACGGGATCATCCCCCTGCCGCAGGGGGCGCTGATCGACGAGATCAAGGGCACCTACCGGGACCTCTCGAAGATGAAGGGGCCCGTCCCTGTGCATGTGGCCCAGGCAAAGTGCTACGCTTACATGTACGGGCTGGAAAAGGGGGCGGAGGAGCTCCAGGTGAGAATGACCTACTGCAACCTGGAGACGGAGGAGATCCGCTACTTTTATGAGGATTATACCTTCCGGGAGCTGGAGGAATGGTTCCGGGATCTGATTGCCGCTTACCGGAAATGGGCGGATTACAGCTGGGAGTGGCAGATACGCAGAAGGGAATCCATCGCGTCCCTGGAATTTCCCTTTCCCTACCGAGAGGGCCAGAAGGAGCTGGTGACCTATGTGTATCAGACCATCTACCACAGGCGCAAGCTCTTTCTGGAAGCGCCCACCGGAGTGGGCAAGACGATTTCCACCGTATTTCCGGCGATCCAGGCCATGGGCAGGGGGATGGGGAACAAGCTGTTTTATCTGACGGCGAAAACCATCACCCGCACGGTGGCGGAGGATACGATGGCGATCCTGCGCGGAAAGGGACTCCGCTTTAAGAGTGTGATATTGACGGCCCGGGATAAGATCTGCTTCCAGGAGAAGGCGGAGTGCAATCCGGAGACCTGCCCCTACGCCAGGGGGCACTATGACCGGATCAACGACGCGCTCTTTGCGCTGCTGGTGCAGGAGGAGAGCTTTACCAGGGAGTGCATCGAGCGGTATGCCCGGCAGTTTCAGGTCTGCCCGTTTGAGATGTGCCTGGATATCAGTCTGTTTGCGGACGGCGTCATATGCGATTACAACTACCTGTTTGACCCGCACGTATGTCTGAAGCGCTTTTTTGGAGAAGGAGTCACCGGGGACTACCTGTTTTTGATCGACGAGGCCCACAACCTGTTGGAGCGCGGCCGGGAAATGTACAGCGCCGTATTGCTCCGGGAATCCTTCCCGGAGCTTAGCCGGGAAATCAAAAAGACAATCATGTCAGAAATGCACCGGAAGGACCGTAAAAAGGAGATTTCAGGGCAGATGACATTGGAAATGACAGAAATGTCTACAGAGGTGACGGAAAGGAGCTCTGCCAGAAGTGCCCTGGCAAGGAAGGGGTACGGGGAAAAGATGGTGTATCAGCTGGATGCCTGCGGCAGGGAGCTTCTGGCCCTGAGGCAGGAGGGGGAGGCCTGCCGGGTGGTTGACAGCATCGACCGGTTTGTGAACGCGCTCCTCAAGCTTCATGGGAGCATGAGCGGCTATCTGGAGGAGCAGGAGACAGAGACGCTCCCCGTCCGGGAACAGATCCTGGACCTGTACTTTCAGGTCAGCCATTTCCTGGATATCTATGAGCGCCTGGACGAGCATTATGTGAAGTATACGGAGGCGGGGGAGGACGGCTCCTTCCGGCTGAAGCTTTTCTGCGTCAATCCCAGGGAAAATCTGAGGGAGTGTATGCAGCGGGGGAGGAGTACCATCCTGTTTTCGGCCACGTTCCTGCCTGTCCAATATTACAAGGAGCTTTTGGGGGGAGAGCCGGAGGACTACGAGGTGTATGCCAGGTCGGTCTTTCAGCCGGAGAAACGCGCTGTTTTCGTGGCAAACGATGTGACCAGCAAGTACTCCCGGCGCTCCGGGGAGGAATACTATCGGATCGCCCGGTATATCGATGAGATCGTGAGCAGACTGCATGGGAACTATCTGGTGTTCTGCCCCTCCTACGTTTTTCTGCGCCAGGTGTATGAGCTCTACCTGCGGTATTTCGCGGCCGGGGACAGAGAGTGTGTGATCCAGGGGGAGATGATGAGCGAGGAGGAGCGGGAGGAGTTTCTCGACCGCTTCCGCGGCAATCCGGACTGTGACCTGGAGGCGGTGATCCACATGGAGATCGAGGAGGAGGAGCACACCCTGATCGGCTTCTGCGTGCTGGGAGGCATCTTCGGAGAGGGGATCGACCTGAAAAAGGACAGCCTGATCGGGGCCATTATTGTGGGGACGGGGCTGCCGCAGGTCTGCCACGAGCGCGAGATCCTGCGGAATTACTTTGATGAGATGGGGGAGAGCGGCTTTGACTACGCCTACCGCTACCCGGGGATGAACAAGGTGCTCCAGGCGGCCGGGCGCGTGATCCGGACGGCGGAGGACATCGGGGTGATCGCTCTTTTGGATGAACGGTTCCTGCAGCCGTCCTACCAGAGGATGTTCCCCAGGGAATGGACGGATATTGAGACGGTCTGTGTGGACACCGTGGGCAAACGGGTAGAGCGCTTCTGGGATTCCTGGCTGTAGCGGAGGGACGGTCGCGGAGCGGAAGGCGGAGAGCAAAATGAAGGAAACGACATCAGGGAGAACCGAAAATGACAGAGGAAGCGACAGGCGGATGACAAGCATGTTATATGTGGATAACTCTGTGGATTCAGTGGATTTCCTGCGAAAACCGACTTTTAAAATGACAGATATGACTGATTTGTGTTGAAAATGATTCTGCAGGGAATGATGCAATAGACTCGTCTGGTCAATATGGTTTCAACGGATAAATTTTTAACATAAGAAATAATGGCGCGTTTTTAAAAAGTATGTTATATTATTAGAGGAAAATTTATCAAAATGAAACATCTTAAAATTCCCGCACAAGGGAAAACGACAAAGGAGAACAAAATTATGTGGGCTTACGAGAGCGTTTTTTACCAAATATATCCGCTGGGCTTCTGCGGAGCGCCTTACGCCAACGACGGCGTGCTGGAGCACCGGATCCGGAAGGTGGAGGAGTGGATCCCCCATATGAAGAAGCTGGGGATCGACGCGGTGTATTTTTCCCCCGTCTTTGAGTCCGACACCCATGGCTACAACACCCGGGATTATCGCAAGATCGATGTCCGGCTGGGAACCAACGAGGATTTCCGGGAGGTCTGCGACGCTCTGCACAAGGAGGGGATCCGGGTCGTCCTGGACGGTGTGTTCAACCATGTGGGGAGAGGGTTCGGGCCGTTTCAGGATGTGCTGCGCAACCGGGAGCGCTCCCCCTATCTGAACTGGTTCTACCGGATCGACCTGGGCGGAAACTCCCACTACAACGACGGCCTGTGGTACGAGGGCTGGGAGGGGAATTTCGACCTGGTGAAGCTGAACCTGAACAACGAGGACGTGGTGCAGTACCTTCTTCAGAGCGTGAAACAGTGGGTGGAGGAGTTTGAGATCGACGGGCTGCGTCTGGACGTGGCCTACAGCCTGGAGGAGAACTTTGTGCGCAGACTGCGCAGCTTTACGGAGGAGCTGAAGCCGGACTTCTATCTGCTGGGCGAGATGCTGCACGGCGATTACAACCGCCTGGTGAATGACGCCATGCTTCACTCCGCCACCAATTACGAGTGTTACAAGGGGCTCTACAGCAGCTTTAACAGCATGAACCTGTTTGAGATCAACCATTCCCTGCTGCGGCAGTTTGGCCCGGAAAACTGGACGCTGTACAGAGGAAAGCACATGCTCTCCTTTGTGGATAACCATGATGTGACCAGGGTGGCCAGCATCCTGAGCAATGAGAAGCATCTTCCGCTGATCTATGCCATGGCTTACGGTATGCCGGGGATCCCCTGTGTGTATTACGGAAGCGAGTGGGGGGCAAAGGCGCGCAAGGAGGATGGGGATCCCGCCCTGCGGGCTTGTTTTGAGAAGCCGGAGTGGAACGGGCTCTGTGACTGGATCAGCCGCCTCAGCGAGGCGAAGAAACATTCGGAGGCGCTGAATTACGGCGGCTTCCGCTCGGTTCTGCTCACGAACAAACAGTGCATCTTTGAGCGGAAGTCGGAGCATGAGCGCGTGATGGTGGCGGTCAATGCGGACGCGGAGGATTTTACGGCTCATTTTGATGCCGGATGCGGCACCGCAGTGGACCTGATCAGCGGCGAAAAGCATGATTTCGGCGGCGGGAGCACGCTCCCTGCCTACAGCGCGTTTTTCTGGAAGATGGAAGTATAGGCGGGAGAGCGCCAAGAGAAGGGAAAAAGAAAGACAATAGAAAGACAAGAGAAGGACAAGAGAAAGACAAAAGAAGGGCAATAGAAAAACAAAAATAGGCGGTTCCGAGGGCAGCTTCGGGGCCGCCTTTTTATGGTCCGCGTTTTGCTGAAAGATGTTGCGGAAGGATTTTGACGAAGGATTTTGGCAAAAGAAGTTGACAGCAGCCAGGGCAGGGTGTATAGTATAGTCATACAATATTATACAACATATAATATTATATAAATCATCTTTAACGGATCCCCTGTTGGGAGTGGAGGTGGGCGCCTCCAAAGGAGCGATGGTATGGTATTTAACACGGGAGCGGCGCTTCTGGACGCGAT
Source organism: uncultured Acetatifactor sp. (assembly GCA_947584035.1). Taxonomy (GTDB): domain Bacteria; phylum Bacillota; class Clostridia; order Lachnospirales; family Lachnospiraceae; genus Acetatifactor. The sequence goes on from CANPWJ010000123.1 coordinate 6,254, forward strand.
CGTGCTCGCGGTAGTTTCCAGGGAGCCGGAGGGAACCTATGGGTACAAGATCACCCAGGAGGTCCGCCGGGTGATCGAGCTGTCGGAGTCCACGCTCTATCCTGTGCTGCGCAGACTGCAGAAGGATGGATGTCTGGAAGTGTACGACATGGAGTGGGCCGGCAGGAACCGGCGCTACTACAAGGTGACCGGAAGGGGCTGGGCGCAGCTGCGTTTGTACGAGAGCGAGTGGCGGCAGTATGCGGAGAAGATTACGGGCCTGTTCGAGGGCAGGATCCCGTTGGGAAAGGATGTAGAGCAGGATGAATAGAACGGAATTTCTGAGGCAGCTGGAATGTCTGCTGCAAACGATCTCCCCGGCAGAGCGGGAGGAAGCCCTGCAATACTACAGGGACTACTTTGACGACGCGGGGGAGGAGAACGAGCAGTCCGTCCTGGAGGCGCTGGGAACGCCGGCGCGGGTGGCGGAGAATATCCGGCGCGATCTGTACGGCTCCGGCGGAGGCGAGGAGGGCTATGGACATTCTCCGGTGAGAGGCCGGGAGATGGTTCCCTATCAGGGGACGGGGCCCTCCGGAGAAGGGGAAAGCAGCCGTCCGGAGCCCGGCAGAGGGGAGCGGAAGCTGTCCGGCGGCTGGATCGCCCTGATCGTGGTGCTGTGCGTGATTGCCTCCCCAGTGCTCTTGGGAGTGGCGGGAGGCATCCTGGGGGTGGTGCTGGGGGCCCTGGGAAGCCTTCTGGGGCTGGTTGTCGGCTGGTTCGCGCTGATCTTTGGTTTTGGTGTGGCGGCTGTCCTGCTCTTTTTGATCATGCTGGTGCTGCTGGTATTGGGGTTTGTGGGGATCTGGAAGGCGTTCCCGGCGGGGCTGGTCTGCCTGGGCTGCGGGCTGCTCTGCGGCGGCGTGGGG
>CANPWJ010000124.1 GCA_947584035.1 uncultured Acetatifactor sp.
CTTACTTCATACTGTTCCTCTTCATCGATCCTCTCCCCAAGGCGCTGCATCAGGTTCCATACCCCCTGGGCACTGATCCTCTGACCGCAGGTCTGGCTGATCACATCTGCCGTCGTCCGATAGGGCGACTCTGTAACGGTCAGGGCGATCTTTTCCGCAAGGTTCGTGGAGATCAGGCCGATCTTATCCATCCCCATTGCCTGATCCAGCAGGAACACATGGGCAGTCTGACCATCCTCTGTCCTTGTCCGGTATACACACCTGCTGTATTCCACTTCCCCGTATACCGTCTTTATCGTTGTTTTTCGTTTCCCTTTGCAGCGGTAATTCTTCTTATTACGTCCTTCTGCAAGTTCCTTGTCATAAGATTCCAGCAGGATCTTTGTAATCTCCCGGCCCAGTTCACATACATAAGAAAATATTTTTTGCTCCAACTCCTTGAAAGATACCAGATTTTCCTCTACAATAATACTCATCACACAGTCTCCTTTACGTGTTTTCTCGCAACTAACATCCTAAAGAAAAACTGTGTGATTGGGAAGAGGTTTCGGCCTCTTCCTTTTATTTTGCCAACTATAATTTTACACTAACCCTTCCCGCCGTCAGGCTGCATAGTCAAACCGACAAATTTTTGTGGAATTTTTTCCCCTCTTTTTGCACAATTATCTCTTGTGTCTTTCCTTTTCCTGTGTTATATTCAAATTATGAAAGTGGATTTTTCTACGCTTGGGAAACGGACTTCCCCATCCACCTTTTGAGCACTTTCCGTCTGCGATTCATGGAAGAAAGGAGGCATGACGATGGGTGCTGCTATGAACACGGTATACAATAATTATCTCACAGCCTATACTCCGAGCCTGACTCGCTACGATACGCACAAAAAGAGCGAGCTTCGCAAGGTATACAATTCCATTGTCAAATTGAACAAAGAGTCTCCCTGGTATCTTCCTACGACCAGCAAGGACACGCAGCGCTATGCGATCGACATAAAGGAGAATGCCCGCGGGCTGCACAATACGATCGCGCATCTGGGCGGTCTGGAGGACAGCGGCCTTCTGAATAAGAAGAGCGCCTTTTCCTCGGACGAGAATGTGGCCAAGGCTTCCTTTATCGGCTCCCAGATACCGGAGGACGTGACACCCGGCTTTCAGTTGGAGGTACAGTCTCTGGCCTCCCCGCAGGAAAATCTGGGGCTGTTTCTTCCGGATGCGCGGGTGAGTCTGCCGCCGGATACCTATTCTTTTGATATTGCCGTCAACGACATGAACTACGAGTTCCAGTTCTCTATTTCCGACGGCGAGACCAACCGGGATGTGCAGGAGCGTCTGGTGCGCCTGATCAACAACTCGGATATCGGCATCCAGGCATCCGTCACGGAATCGGACGGCCGTTCGTCCCTTCGGCTGACGTCGGAGGCCACGGGTATCCCCAAGGGAAAGACCTCCCAGTTTCAGGTTTCGGATGACCACACCAGCAAGAAGCCCGGCACCGTAGCGTATTTCGGTCTGGACTATACCAGCAGAGAACCGTCCAACGCGGTCTTTCTGGTAAACGGAGAGAGCCGTGAGGCGTCCTCCAACCATTTCACCATGGGCAAGCTGTTTGATGTCCAGCTGACCGGCACCAGCCCCGAGGGCGAACCGGTCCAGATCGGCCTCAAGACCGATATCGAATCTCTGACCGACAATGTGACCCACCTGATCGGCGGGTACAATGACTTTGTAAAGGCGGCTTCCTCCTACCTGGAGACCCAGGCTAAAAGCCGGAAGCTGGTTCGGGAGCTCAGCGGCATCGCCAATCATTACAACAGCTCTCTGGAGCCCATGGGGCTTTCCATGCAGCAGGACGGCACGCTGGAGATCGACCGGGATCAGCTGCAGCGGACCGCTTCCCAGGCGCCGAATATCGCGGAGACCTTTGGCTATCTCAAGGATTTCTACCATGCTCTCCTCAAAAAGAGCGACCAGGTAGCCCTGGACCCCATGGAATATGTAGAAAAGAAGATCGTGGCCTACAAAAACCCGGGGCACAATTTTATCAACCCCTACGCCACCAGCGCTTACAGCGGTATGATGTTTAACGGCTACTGCTAACTGCCGCTGCTAAAAAGAGCCTGTGCGTCAAAACGATACGCTAAAAAAGCTTCCGTTACCCGGAAGCTTTTTTGATCGCCGTATTCTTGCCATATTCTTGTCGCTATTCTTATTGCTGGGCCTTGGCCATATCCAGCGCCGCCTCGATGACCTTGTCCATATCATAGTAGCGGTACTGTCCCAGTCTGCCGCCAAAGAGCACGTTTTTCTCCTGTCTGGCAAGCTCCCGGTAGCGTTCAAACAGCTCGTTGTTGCGGCTATCGTTGATCGGATAGTAAGGCTCATCCCCTCGTTTCCAGGCCGCCGGGTATTCCCGGGTGATCACCGTTCCCTTTCCCGTTCCGAACTCAAAATGCTTGTGCTCGATGATGCGGGTGTAGGGCACCTGCCGCTCCGTATAATTTACCACGGCGTTTCCCTGATAATTATCGCAGTCGGGGAGAATCTCCTCCTCAAAGCGGAGGGAACGATACTGAAGCTCTCCCAGGCAGTAGTCGAAGTACGCATCGATCATCCCCGTGTAGAGCACCTTGTCAAAGACATCCGGCTCCGCCTTCCCGGCATTTTCCTCCAGGAACTCCCGGTAGGAGACGCCCAGACGCACCGGCGTATCGCCCAGCATGTTCTCAATGATCCGGGTATAACCGCCCACAGGGATCCCCTGATAGCGGTCCGTAAAATAGTTGTTGTCATAGGTAAAGCGCACGGGAAGCCGCTTGATGATAAAGGCCGGCAGCTCCGTACAGTCCCTGCCCCACTGCTTCTCCGTGTAGCCCTTGACCAGCTTCTCATAGACGTCCCTTCCCACCAGGGAGATGGCCTGTTCCTCCAGATTGCGCGGTTCCTCCACCTTCCCGGCGGCGCGCTGCTGCTGGATCCGCTCCTTCGCCTCCTGCGGGGTGCGGATGCCCCACATTTTACTGAAGGTATTCATATTGAAGGGGAGATTGTACAGCTCGTCCCCGTACACGGCGATGGGCGAATTGATATAATGATTAAACTCCGCGAACTGATTCACATATTCCCACACATCCCGGTTGGAGGTGTGAAAGATGTGGGCGCCGTACTTGTGCACCTGGATGCCGCCGATCTCCTCCGTGTAGATATTGCCGCCGACATGGCTCCTTTTGTCAATACACAGGCAGGTCTTTCCGGCCTTTTTCATCTCACAGGCAAAGACGGAGCCAAAAAGCCCCGTCCCCACGATCAAATAATCATATCTCATTTACTCTTTCTACCCTTCGCCTTATATTTGTCGATCTGCGCAAAGTCGGACATCAGCTCCAGCATCTTGTCGCGGCCGGTCTGATTCAGCTTCACATAGTACTGCATCACGCGGTTTTCCAGCAGCTGCGCACCCAGGGAGGCGTCTCTCTCCAGGGAGGAGAAATCCACCGGATTCAGGCTCAATTTATCACACATTTTAATCACAGTTCCATAAGCCATTCCCTCGATGCCTCTCTCCAGAGCGGTTACCAGAGTGCTGTAAGGGATATTCATCTCCAGTGCAAACTGGCGCACGCTTCGGTACTGTCTCAAAATTTCTTTTTTCAAGATTTCTGCTTTTGTCATCTTCCTGCCCTCCATCATAATTTAACAATTAGTATATAGAACTACTATACGATATACCGTTTGTTTTGGCAAGTGTTTCTTTGAAAAAAAATAAATTTTTCACAAAAGGGCCCCGTCCGCACCTTTTCAGGCAGACAGGGCCCCTTTGCAGGTTTTCTCTTAGCCGAGATAATTTTTCAGAAGCTCCACCTTATCGGTCTTTTCCCAGGGAAGCGACACATCGGTACGTCCAAAGTGGCCGTAAGCCGCCGTCTGTCTGTAAATGGGACGGCGCAGATCCAGCATCTTGATGATCCCGGCAGGGCGCAGATCAAAGTTCTCACGGATGATCTCCACCAGCTTTTCGTCGGGCAGCTTCCCGGTGCCAAAGGTGTCCACCATGACAGAGGTGGGGTAGGCGACGCCGATGGCGTAAGAGAGCTGGATCTCACATTTCTCAGCCAGTCCGGCCGCCACAATGTTCTTGGCCACATACCGCGCCGCGTAAGCCGCGCTTCGATCCACCTTCGTGCAGTCCTTTCCGGAGAAGGCTCCGCCGCCGTGGCGGGCATAGCCGCCATAGGTGTCCACAATGATCTTGCGCCCGGTCAGGCCGCTGTCACCGTTGGGGCCGCCGATCACAAAGCGCCCGGTGGGGTTGATAAAGAATTTGGTGTCCTTGTCGATCATCTCCTTGGGAAGCACCGGATCAAACACATACTTCCGGATGTCCGCATGGATCTGCTCCTGCGTCACCTTTTCGTCGTGCTGGGTGGAAAGCACCACCGCCTCCAGGCGGAAGGGCTTGCCGTTCTCGTCGTACTCCACGGAAACCTGGCTCTTGCCGTCCGGCCGCAGATAAGGGAGCGTGCCGTCCTTGCGCACCTTGGTGAGCTGCATGGTCAGCTTGTGTGCCAGAGAGATGGGATAGGGCATCAGCTCCTCGGTCTCATTGGTGGCATAGCCGAACATCATGCCCTGATCGCCGGCGCCGATCGCATCCAGCTGGGCATCGTCCATCTGGCTCTCCTTGGCCTCCAGCGCCCGGTCCACACCCATGGCGATATCCGTGGACTGCTTGTCCAGCGCCACCATCACCGCGCAGGTATTGCCGTCAAATCCCTTCTCGGAGGAATCGTATCCGATCTCCGTCACCGTCTTGCGGACGATCGCGGGAATATCAATATTGGCCTTGGTGGTGATCTCTCCCATGACCAGCACAAACCCGGTGTTCGTGCAGGTCTCACAGGCTACGCGGCTAAAAGGATCCTGTTCCATCAGGGCGTCCAATACCGCGTCGGACACCGCGTCGCAGATCTTGTCGGGATGTCCTTCTGTTACCGATTCCGATGTAAACAATCGTTTTTCCATGGTCTTTTCTCCTTTTCCTCTGCGTTCTCCCATTCCGCGGATCCTCCGCACGGAAGGCTCTTTTGCTCCGCGCGCCTTCTTTCTGCGCGGCTCCCTCTCCCGCCCGGCAGATCGTCTCTCCAGGCACGGTCCGCCGATATCTCTCACTGGATCCTGTTTCATCGCACAAAATAAGGCCCGCTTACAAGAAGCGGACCTGTCTCTTTCGATGATCAAATCCTCTTATTGTTCGACTATCACTCGCTCAGGGGGGCACCTTCCAGCTATGGGGGTTGCCGTGGCTTCATCGATCCTATGTATCTCCACCAACTCTGAATAAGAGAACCTCTATAAAGTTATATTCTTATCATAGCTACCATACTATGAATACGGCGGCTTGTCAAGCACTTTTTTCAGGCCGTCCGGGAAAATGTCCGGGAATGACGTCCGTCAGCCGGTCTTGAGCTTAAATTTCTGGTACTCCCGCTCCGTCTCCACCAGCTCGATCTGTGCGCCCAGGCCCTGCAGCTTGATGTGAAAGTCCTCGTACCCTCTCTGGATATAGCGCACGTCGTCCACCGTGCTGTAGCCCTCCGCCGCCAGCGCTGCGATCACCAGCGCGGCTCCCGCCCGCAGGTCGGGTGCGGAGATGCTGGCTCCGGTGTAGCGGGACACGCCGTCTATGATGGCGGTATTGCCCTCCACCTTGATATTGGCGCCCATGCGGGTCAGCTCATCCACATATTTAAAACGGTTCTCAAAGATGCTCTCCGTGACGATGCTGGTTCCCTTGGACAGCGCCAGCGCCACCGCGATCTGCGGCTGCATGTCTGTGGGGAAACCGGGGTAGGGCAGCGTCTTTACCTGGGTGTGGCGCAGCGGCTTGGATGCCACCACGCGGATGCAGTCATCCGCCTCCTCCACCTCGCAGCCGATCTCGTTCAGCTTCGCCGTGATGGACTCCAGGTGCTTGGGAATGACGTTCTTGACCGTGACATCCCCCTTGGTCACCGCCGCGGCAAACATAAAGGTTCCCGCCTCGATCTGATCCGGGATGATCGTATAATCCGTGCCGTGCAGTCTGCCCACACCGCGGATCCGGATCACATCCGTGCCGGCGCCCTTGATATTGGCGCCCATGCTGTTCAGGAAGTTGGCGGAGTCCACCACGTGGGGCTCCTTGGCGGCGTTCTCGATAATCGTCAGGCCCTCCGCCATGGTGGCGGCCATCATAATGTTGATGGTGGCTCCCACACTGACCATATCCATATAAATATGGCTTCCCACCAGGCGCTCCGCCCGGGTCTTGATCATTCCGTACTCGATCCGCACATCGGCCCCCAGTGCCCGAAATCCTTTGATATGCTGGTCGATCGCCCGGCAGCCGATGTCGCAGCCGCCGGGAAGGGTTACCTCCGCGTGCTTGTATTTGCCCAACAGCGCTCCGATCAGATAATAAGAAGCGCGTATCTTCTTAATATTCTCATCCTCCACCACCAGGTCGCTGATGTTGGAGGCGTTCAGCATCACCCGGTGCCGGTTCTCGTGTCTGCACACCACACCGATGTTTTCCATCGCCCGGAGCAGCACGTTCGTGTCCCGCACATCGGGCATATTGTCGATATAGACCGTGTCGTCCGTCATAATAGAGGCGGCAAGAATGGGAAGCGCCGCGTTCTTCGCTCCTCCGATCTCCACCTCCCCCACCAGGGGGTTCCCGCCTTTGATCGCGTATTGTTCCATCTATTTTTACCTCATCAAGGTCATCCTGCCAAATTTTTATCAGCAAACAGCCGTACAGCCGTGTGGCAACAGGAAAAATTTCCCGTATAATGCACTTATACCACATTTTTTCTCTTTTGTAAACGGAACGTGCGTTTGCCCGCCAGTCCGGCAGCGGCCTGTGACGGACCCGCATCCGGCAGCCTGATACAGCCCAATACCGCTTAATACAACTTAATTCAGATAGGACAGCGGGTTTTTCTGCACGCCGTTGATCAGGATCTCAAAGTGCAGATGCGGGCCGGAAGTAATGCCGGTGTTTCCGCTCAGAGCGATCCGCTCGCCCTGCTTTACCGTCTGGCCGGTCTTGA
>CANPWJ010000125.1 GCA_947584035.1 uncultured Acetatifactor sp.
CGGCAGGGATGATGGTGAAGGTATTGGAGATACCATCCTGTGCATCGTTGAAAGGCAGCTTGGATACGGAGGACAGGGATGCTACTGCACCATGGGTATCGCGGCCGTGCATCGGGTTAGCACCGGGAGCGAAAGGCTGGCCCTTCTTACGTCCGTCAGGCGTGTTGCCGGTTGCCTTGCCGTAGGTTACGTTGGAGGTGATGGTCAGGATGGAAGTGGTAGGGATACCATTTCTGTAAGTGTGGTGTCTCCTGACAGCGGTCATAAACTTGTGTACCACATCCTGGGCGATGGAGTCAACACGGTCGTCATCGTTGCCGTATTTCGGGAAATCGCCGGTGGTCTTGAAGTCAACGATCACGCCGTCCTCATCACGTACAACCTCAACCTTCGCATACTTGATAGCGGAGAGAGAGTCTGCAACGATGGACAGACCTGCAACGCCGGTAGCGAAGTAACGCTTTACATCTCTGTCATGGAGAGCCATCTCTGCTCTCTCATAGCAGTACTTGTCGTGCATATAGTGGATGATGTTCAGGGCGTTTACATAAACGTCTGCCTGCCACTCCAGCATGTCGATGAACTTGGAGTATACATCATCGTAATCCAGAACGTCGCCTTCCACAGGACGGTACTTGGGGCCAACCTGCTTCTTGGTAACCTCGTCGATACCGCCATTCAAAGCGTACAGCAGACACTTGGCCACGTTAGCGCGGGCACCGAAGAACTGCATCTCCTTGCCGATGACCATGGAGGATACGCAGCATGCGATACCGTAGTCGTCGCCGTGAACTACTCTCATCAGATCGTCGTTCTCGTACTGGATGGAGGAGGTGGTGATGGAGATCTTTGCGCAGTACTTCTTCCAGTTCTCAGGAAGTCTGGTGGACCAGAGAACGGTCAGGTTGGGCTCAGGAGAAGCGCCCAGGTTCTCCAGGGTGTGCAGATAACGGAAGCTCATCTTGGAAACCATGTGGCGTCCGTCGATGCCTACGCCGCCCAGAGACTCGGTAACCCAAACGGGATCGCCGGCGAAGATCTGGTTGTACTCAGGAGTACGCGCAAACTTTACGCAGCGCAGCTTCATAATGAAGTGATCTACAAACTCCTGGATCTGCTCCTCTGTGAAGGTGCCGTTTGCCAGGTCTCTCTCTGCGTAGATATCCAGGAAGGTGGAGGTACGTCCAAGGGACATAGCGGCACCGTTCTGCTCCTTTACAGAGCACAGATATCCGAAGTAGGTCCACTGGATCGCTTCCTGAACATTCTGGGCGGGCTTGGAAATATCAAAACCGTAAGAAGCAGCCATCTCTTTCATCATCTTCAGTGCGGTCATCTGCTCGGACAGCTCCTCGCGGAGACGGATCACATCGTCGGTCATCACGCGGCCGGTGGAAGCCTTCTGATCCTCTTTGTCCTGGATCAGTCTGTCGATACCGTACAGGGCCACACGGCGATAGTCGCCGATGATACGTCCGCGGCCGTAAGCATCCGGCAGACCGGTAATGATATGAGAAGAACGGCAAGCTCTGATCTCAGGAGTGTATGCGTCGAAGCAGCCGGCATTGTGGGTCTTTCTGTGGATGGTGAAGAACTCGCTCACCTCGGGATCCACTTCGTAGCCGTTGTCAGCGCAGGCCTTCTCTGCCATACGGATACCGCCGTAAGGCTGAAGGGAACGCTTGAAAGGCTTGTCGGTCTGGAAACCTACGATGGTCTCCTTGCTCTTGTCCAAATAGCCGGGGCCGTGGGAAGTGATCGTGGAAATCACCTTGGTGTCCATGTCAAGCACACCGCCGGCCTCTCTCTCCTGCTTCTGCAGATCCAGAACCTGTGCCCACAGATCCTTGGTGTTCTGCGTGGGTCCTGCCAGGAAGCTCTCATCGCCGTCGTAGGGATGATAGTTTCTCTGGATGAAGTCACGGACATTGACTTCTTTGTCCCATTTTCCGGGTACAAAATCTTTCCATTCGTCTCTCATTTGAAATAGCCTCCTACTTAAAATTTTGAATTAGTTGTGAGATTTTTGCTGCCCTAATTCTTTAAGAACATTATATGAAAAAGTGGTTTCAGAGTCAAGGTGGTAACGTGTACTTTTTTCTATACAAAAACCGATATTTCATAGTGTTTACAAAAAGTTTTCAAAAAATTTATGATTTTTTTTATTCTTTTTTATCCGGGGAATAGCTTGTCAGATTTTGGGGAATGTATTATACTATGCTTGTGCTGTATATGGCCGGGCCGTTTGCGGGGATGCTGTCCCGGAAGGCCCGAAAGATAAAGGGAGGAAAATGGAATGAGTGGAATAACGAAGGATATGACGATTGGGGAGATCCTGAATGCGAACCCGAATGTAGTCCCCATTTTGCTGGACGCGGGGATGCACTGTCTGGGCTGCCCGGCATCCCAGGCGGAGTCCCTGGAGGAGGCGGCGGCGGTACACGGTATCGATATCGACGCCCTGATGAAAACCATCGAGGAGGCCTAAGGAGACAACCCGGGGAGACGGCCTGTCTCCCGCGCTGACCGCAGACAGAAAGCAAAAAGAAAGACCGGCGCCCGCCGTGAGGAGGCGCCGGTCTTTTCAGAGCTCCGATAAAGTCTGCAGGGCGTTCCCTGCCACAAGGGCGTCGTAGTGTTCCGCAAGGTACGTCTGGCCGCCCGCGGAGCTGCGCTTAAGCGTGCCGTATTCGGAGAGGATATTGCAGGTGCGGTCGAAGGTATCCCGCGTCTCCTCCCCCTGTGTGAGCAGCAAAAGGTAACGCCCCTGGCGCTCATCCTTATAGAGCGTGCTGAGCCCGTGGAACCGGGCGCCTGTGACGGCCGCCGCGCGGATCGCCTGCTGCAGGGAATCCAGCACAAACATCATGGAACGGTCGCTCTCATCCAGCTCCGGAGCTGCGGGAGGAACGGCTGCCTCCGTCTGCCTGGGGGGCTCCTTCAGTCTGCGGAACAGATCCAGCATTTCATCCGAGGCATCCGGATCGTAATCCTCCTCGTCCTCGCTGTCCTCCGTGACGGAGGGAGCGAAGCGGGAGAAGCGGGTATCCAGCTCCTCCGGGCCCTCCACCTTCGTAATGATCAGGACGATGCACTCCGAATTCAGCGGGATCGCCTCTATCATCAGCGGGATGTCCTCCGCCTCGAAACCAAACTCAAAATTGGCCTGCTGCATCATGTCGCGGAAAAGATTTTTGGCCTTCTCGGTTCCATATGCCAGTTCGCTGATCTTTAGCTCACGGCTCGCCAGATCCTCGCGGGTCAGCGTGCAGCGGATCTGATTTTCATTCACCTTTTCTATCTTCATACAACAGCCTTTCCTTCTATAAACAGTGTATAGAATAGTATAAAAGTATCTTATACTTTCGCGTGTCTTTCGTCAATAGACTGGGGCACACTTTACTTTTTTTTTATAATTTTTTGTCAAAAAATGGAAATTGGTACTTGCCAGGGAGCTCCGCATCCGGTATAATCTATCTCATAGGTGCCTTCGGTACTCTGCGCGGGGAAGGAGGCGGCAGTCTTGCGTCTAGTTGATTTTCAGGAGCATTCGCTCGAGTTCATCCTTGGCTTTTTTCATTCAGACAGTTTGAAGTGAACCATCCTTCTTAATGATAGGATATGCACAAAAATTTCAAATTGACCTGTATATAGAAGGATGTCTTACAGTCAGACAGGTGCCGATTCTGGTAATTCAACTAATACTTTTCACCATTATAATTCATTTTAAACATGTTTCACGCTAGTAATTTTTTACTGATTTGCGCGCTGCCGAAGGAATCTATGCCATTTTGTCTCTGTCTGCGGCCGGATGCCGGATCCTCAGGGAAAATATATCACAATTCTTTTGGTCGGGGGATCCTGTCCCGGCAGCTGTGTCAATGCGCGAAATTTCACCGATGCCAGAAAACGGGCTGCCTCTCGTGCTGAAAAGGTGGAATTTTGTCAAAATTGGTAATGACGGAAAGGCGCTGGTGTGTTAGAATGGAACTATCCGGCGTGACGGGTGAGGCGCTTTCGGGGAGCCGGGGGCTTCCCGGGACGTCTGATCCACTGTGGAAGGTTGGAAGATGGAGGCGGATTATGAAGAAAAAATTAGTGACGGTGGCGGTAGCGGTTGGGCTGATCCTGATTGTCGGGGGAATTGCGCTGGGACGGCCCCTTTACGATAGATATTCTTACAGCAAGGAGCTGGCGGACTGGGATGCGTACTACGGGGTGTCCGGCCAGGAGAGCGCGATCATCCTGCAGGACGAGATGGTGGATGAGAAGGCGGTCATCCGGGACGGCGTATGTTATTTTGACCTGGATACGGTCCATCAATATATGAATGAAGTCTTTTATGCGGATCTGGCCGAAAATCTGCTTCTCTACACGGACGCGGCGGAGACCGTCCGGGTGAACCTGGGGGAAAGCTCCTACGCGGGAGAGCAGACGAACGGGGACCTGGGCCATGTCATCGCCTACGCGGAGGATGGCAGGGTGTATGTGGCGGCGGACTATGTGCAGCTCTTTACCAATTATTCCTTCGCACTGTATGACCGCCATGTGCAGGTGTATACGGAGTGGGGAGAGCGCCAGGTGGCGGAGATAAAGAAGGCGACTGCCGTGCGGACCCTGGGCGGCATCAAGAGCCCGATCCTGTGTGAGCTGGATGCGGGGGATACCGTGGAGATCCTGGAGACCATGGAGAAGTGGAGCAAGATCAAGACGGCGGATTCGGTCATCGGCTATGTGGAGAACAAGCGCCTGACGGAGGAACACACGGAGGCGGAGACGCCGGTGGCCTCCTATGACCCGCCGGAGTATACCACCGTGTCTATGGACGGGAAGGTGTGCCTGGGCTTCCACGCCATTTACAGCACGGGAGGAAACGGCACGCTGGGGGAGGCAACCGCGAACGCGCGGGGGATGAATGTGATCGCGCCCACCTGGTTCGCGCTGAATGACAATGCCGGAGGCTACCGAAGCTTCGGGTCCTCCGACTATGTGGCACAGGCGCACGGCATGGGCCTCCAGGTGTGGGGTGTTGTGGATAACTTTAACTCCGGCGTGGAGGTGGACGAATTGGCAGTCCTCTCCTCCACCGCCAGCCGGCAGAGGCTGGTGGAGAACCTGACGGCGGAGGCGGTGCGGCTTGGTCTGGACGGCGTCAACGTGGATTTTGAGTCGCTGGACGACCGCTGCGGCATCCACTACGTACAGTTTTTGCGGGAGCTGTCCGCAGCGTGCCGCAAAAACGGCCTGGTGCTTTCGGTGGACGACTATGTGCCGTTTCACTTTAACGACTATTATCGGCTGGATATCCAGGGGGAGATCGCGGATTACGTAGTCATCATGGGGTATGACGAGCACTGGCACGGGTGCGGCGAACCCGGGAGCGTGGCAAGCATCGGCTACGTGTCCAACGGCCTGGACCGGACGCTTCAGGAGGTGCCGGCGGAGAAGGTGGTTAATGCGCTGCCGTTCTACACCCGCGTCTGGAAAACGAAGGGGGACCAGGTCACGGATGAGACGCTGTTTTTGAACCAGACGGCGGACTATCTGAGCAGAAGAGGGGTGCAGTCTGTTTGGGATGAGGAGACCGGGCAGAACTATGCCGAGTGGCAGGAGGACGGCGTGCTCTGTCAGGTGTGGGCGGAGGATGCCCAGTCGCTCAGCTTAAAGCTCAATGTGATGGCGGCGAAGGGACTTGGAGGTGTGGCCGTTTGGCGGCTGGGCTTCGGAGACGCGGCCGCCTGGACGCTGCTGCAGTCGTATATAAACCTGTAGGGCCGGTTCTCTCCGTTTTTTGCCGCGCATATATATAGTACAAAAGCAGAGCGGAAAAGACGATGACAGAGTTCCAGAATAAAGTGTTGTCCCTGGCCATGGGGTGCCTTCTGCTGATTTCCATGTTTGTGGTGGGGCGGGAGGCTGCCCGGAGCGCGGTGGGCGGAGAGGCCTTGGAAACGCAGGAGAAATGCGTGGTAATCGATGCCGGGCACGGCGGCAGCGACCCGGGAAAGGTGGGGATCGACGGCACCCTGGAGAAGGATGTGAACCTGCAGATCTCCCTGTACATAAAGCAGTATTTGGAGGCCAATGACGTGCGTGTGGTCCTGACCAGAGAGACGGACGAGGGCCTGTATGACGCGGATGCCTCCAACAAAAAGGTGCAGGATATGAAGCGCCGGATCGCGCTGATCGACGAGACGGCGCCGCTGGTGACGGTCAGCATACACCAGAACAGTTACCCGGAGGAGTATGTGCACGGGGCCCAGGTGTTCTACTATGAGGGGAGTGCGGAGGGGAAACGGCTGGCGGAGTGTATACAGGCCCGCCTGATCGAGACGGTGGATCCGGAGAACCGGCGCCAGGTCAAGGCGAACGACAGCTATTATCTGTTGAAGAAAACGGGAATTCCCATCGTGATCGTGGAGTGCGGCTTTTTGTCCAACCCGGAGGAGGCGGAGAAGCTCGGCACCACGGAGTACCAGAAGAAGGTGGCGTGGGCGGTAGCCATGGGGATCTTGCAGTGCTTGAATACGGCGCGGCAGTAAGAGGTCTGACGCGCGCGGGAGGGGCGGACGATTTTGTGCGGGAACGCGAAAACGTCCCCCTTTCTTTTTGCCGGCGGGTATGATATACTATACATGATTATGAAGCTTTTTGAAAAGTGGGGAAGTGTTCCTGGATGGAGACGAGATGGATCGAGATACAGAGGAAAGCGGACGGGCTGTCTCCCGAAGAGGAAAAGGCTCTGAAGGAAGCGGGTGAGCTGCTGCGAGGGGGCGGCCTGGTAGCCTTCCCTACGGAGACGGTTTACGGACTGGGAGGGGATGCACTGAACCCGGCGTCCGCGCGGAAGATCTATGCCGCAAAGGGAAGGCCCTCGGATAATCCGCTGATCGTACATATCGCGGCGGTGGAGGATCTGGGAAGGATCGCGCGGAAAATCCCGCCGGAGGCCCTGCGCCTGGCGGAAGCCTTCTGGCCGGGGCCGCTGACGATGATCCTGGAGAAGTCCGGGGAGGTGCCCACGGAGACCACCGGCGGGCTGGATACGGTGGCGGTCCGGATGCCCTCCGACCCCGTGGCGCGCAG
>CANPWJ010000126.1 GCA_947584035.1 uncultured Acetatifactor sp.
TCCCCGAAGGAGAATTCCATCTTGTTCCGGTACTCGTAAGCCTTCGGGCTTTCCCGGATCCCCTCCCAGCTCCAAGGCTCCTCCTGCCCGGCCAGCGCGCCGTCCAAAAGACGCTTCACCTGTCCCTCCTTCACCCGCAGCTGCTCCTCATACGGCAGGGAGAGATAGGTACAACCCCCGCATAACCCAAAAAGGGAACACGGTTGGCCTGTTTCCAGAGGCGATTTCTCTATCACCTCCAGCAGACGGCCTTCCGCCTTCCCGTTTCTCACTTTATGGACCGCAAGCTTCACCTTCTGTCCGGGCAGGCTGTTCTTCACGATCACGGTGTCCTCCCCTACCCGCACTACGCCCCGGTTGGGGAAGTCTACACGCTCCGCGACACCCTCGCAAACCTGTCCTTTTTTCATGGATCAGCTCTCTCCCTCATCCTCAAAGATATCGTCGTCATCCTCTTCGAGGTCGTCAAAATCGTCCTCGAAATCGTCCTCAAAATCCTCCAGATAATCCGGTCTGAAGTAGCGGTATACCGCGTATGCCACGGCGGCTGCGATGGCGATGCCCGCCAGGATCGCGAGCACATAGAAGAGAATGTTTTTCTTCTTCTCCTCTTCCTCCTTCTTTGCCAGCAGCCTGCCGTTGATCAGCCCGCTCAGCTCGCTCGCTTTTACCGCGTCCACCAGATTTTCCAGCCTTAAGTTCTCCAGCTTGTTCATGCGTTTACCTACCTTTCCCCTGGAAATGCGACCTCGCAATCGTACATATATTTCTTATAGAATACCACAATCTGTTCAAAATTACTACAAATCTTTCGCAAACTTTTGGAATTATTTTCCGTCAGCTTCCGATCTTCTTCAGCTTTGCGAAGGAGGCGTACATGATCTTCTGCCCCGCCTGGTCGAACAGCACGGTCACCTTATAATCCCGCGGCTCTTTTGCGATGTGCAGCACGCTTCCCTCCCCGTACTTCACATGGCGCACCCGGTCTCCCTCCGCATATTCCAGTTCTCCCGGCGCAGCGCTTCCGATCCCCTTCTGGAGTCCGGCCAGCTGGTTCAGACTGCCGATCCCCTGGGCGATGAACGGCTTGTCCGCCCGCGGTGTCACCCTGGGCCGCACAATGGCCCGCGGCCTTAGATCCGCCGGAAACACCGACTCCGCCTGGCGGATGAGCGACTGCTTCAGCCCCGCGTCACGGCTTTTCGGCAGCGTTTGATCCAGCAGTTTGGACGGGATCTCCCGGACGAAGCGGCTGACTGTATTGTACTGCGTCTCTCCTCGTATCATGCGGCTCCTGGCGTAGGTGAGCGTCAGCTCCTCCTTGGCCCTGGTGATCCCCACGTAGGCCAGCCTTCTCTCCTCCTCCACCTCGGACGGGTCGTCCGCCGTGATCGTCCGATAGCTGGGAAAGAGGCCGTCCTCCATCCCCGACAGATACACCACGGGAAATTCCAGCCCCTTGGCGGAATGTAAGGTCATCAGGAGCACACGGTTGTCCCCGTCCTCCACACTGTCGATGTCCGACACCAGGGCGATCTCCTCCAGGAATTCTGACAGGCTGGGCTCCTCATGGGTCTCCTCGTAACTCACCGCCTTGGTGATCAGCTCGTCGATATTGGCGAGACGGTCCTCCGCGCTCTCCTCGTCCATGTCGCGCAGATACTCCGCATACTGCGTGCGCTCCAGGACCGCCCGGATCAGGTCGGAGACGGAATAGGAGTCCAGGCCGCTCCGCAGTACCTGTATGAGATTGACAAAGCCCCGGATCTTTGCCTCCGCCCGGCCAAGCCCGGTGATCTCGTCCGCCCGGCACATGGCGTCGTACAGGCTCAGATCCCTTATCTCCGCATAGTCCGCCACCTTCTCCAGCGTAGCGGCCCCGATGCTGCGCTTGGGCACATTGACGATCCGGCGGACCGCCACCTCGTCCTTCCCGTTGTCGATGGTCTTTAAGTAGGCCAGAAGATCCTTGATCTCCTGTCTGGCATAGAAATTGGTGCCCCCTACCACGTGGTACGGGATCCCCTCCACCACCATGCGCTCCTCCAACAGACGCGCCTGCGCGTTGGTGCGGTAGAGGACGGCGCAGTCGCCGTAAGAAGCCCCCTCCCGCCTCACCCGGTGGGCGACATCGTCATACGCGTTTTCAAAGGGCCTGAGATGGATGCTGCTCCCGGCCCCCTTATCCGTCCAGAGCGCCTTGTCCTTCCGGGCCGTGTTGTTGCGGATCACGGCGTTGGCCGCGTCCAGGATGCTCTGGGTGGAGCGGTAATTCTGTTCCAGCTTCACCACCCGGGCCTCGGGATAGATCGTTTCAAAATCCAGGATATTGCGGATATTGGCTCCCCGGAATTTGTAGATGGACTGGTCGTCGTCCCCCACCACGCACAGATTGCGGTACTTGTCCGCAAGCAGCCGGATCAGTTCAAACTGCGCCGTGTTCGTATCCTGATATTCATCCACCATGATATACCGGAAACGCTCCTGATAGTTGTCCAGCACCTCCGGGCAGCTCTGAAACAGCTCCACCGTCTTGCAGATGATATCGTCAAAGTCCAGGGCGTTGCTCTTCTTTAACGTCTCCTGGTACTCCCGGTACACCTGGGCGTATACCTGCCTGTTGTAATCTCCCGCGGCCCTAAGCTGGTACTCCTGCACACCGATCAGCTCATCCTTGGCGGAGGAGATCGCCCCCAAAAGCGAGCGCTCCCTGTGGATCTTGGGGTCAATATTACACCGCTTGCAGATCGCCTTGATCACCGCCTTCTGATCGTCCGTGTCATAGATGACAAAATTCGTGTCGTACCCGAGGCGGTCGATGTGCCGGCGCAGAATACGCATACAGGCGGAATGAAAGGTGGTGACCCAGATCTGATCGGCGCCAAAGCCCACCAGACGGTCCACCCGCTCCCGCATCTCCCCGGCCGCCTTATTGGTAAAGGTGATCGCCAGGATGTTCCAGGGATTGACTCCCATCTCGTCCATCAGATAGGCGATCCGGTGGGTCAGGGCCCTGGTCTTGCCGCTCCCCGCTCCCGCCAGACATAAGACAGGACCGTCCACCGTGGTGACGACCTGCTTTTGTTCTCTGTTTAAGGTATCGTAAATGCTCATGCAAACTCCGTCTGTCTCATCTTTTTTTACTGCGCAAACCATGTGCCCGGGCATCCGCCCGGGCCGGGACAGGGTCAAGCCCTGTCGCTCTCGTCAAAGGGGTCCCCGCACTCCGGGCAGAACTTGGGCGGATGGGCGGGATCCTCCGGCTCCCAGCCGCACTTGTCACACCGATAGATGGGCGCTCCCTGGGGTCTGGGCGCTCCGCACTCCACACAGAATTTGCCCTGGTTTACCGCGCCGCAGCTGCAGGTCCACCCTGCCTCCTCGGGCTTTTTCTTTCCGCACTCCGCGCAGAACCTGCCACGGTTGTCCGTCTTTCCGCAGCTGCAGGTCCACCCCGGGACGGGCGCCTGGCCCCCCTGTCCGGACGCGGCAGCCGGATTCCCGGTGCTTTGTCCCGCGCTGCCCTGGGCACCGCCGGCCGGATTCCCGGCGCTCATCTGAAAGAGCTGGTTTGCGTTGAAGCCGCCCGCCTGAGCGGCCATGTTCATCCCGGCAAACGCCATGATCGGCCCGGTCGCGGTGTTGTTCGCGGCGCCCTTCATGGCCTCCGCCTGTGCTCCCACCAGGTGCGCGGCCGCTCTCCCCGGATCGTTCAGCATCCGGTTCTTCTGTGCCTCTCTCTGGGCTTCCTGGATGATCTTTTCATCCTCCTCCGACGCCTTGATCGAGTTGATGCTCATGGAGACGATCTCGATCCCCCGCAGCTCCTTCCAGGTAGCGCTCAGCTCCTCGTTCAGCGCCTGGGCCAGCTCCAGCGTGTGCGCCGGGATCGCGCTGTAAAAGATCCCCATGGCGGAGATCCGGGCAAAGGCCGGCTGCAGCGCCGTCAGAAGCTCCGCCTTCATCTGGCTCATCATCCTGCTGCGGTCAAAATTCTCCGGCACGTTGCCGCACACGTTTTTGTAAAACAGGATCGGATCCGCCAGGCGGAAGGAATACTCCCCGTTACAGCGCAGGGAGACGTCCATATTCAGAAAACAGGTATCATCCACCACGCGGAAGGGGATGGGGCTGGCCGTCCCAAAGAGATTGCCGAAATTCTCCTTGGTGTTGAAAAAGTACACTCTCTGGTCCTTGGCCGTATTTCCCCCGAAGGTAAAGCGCTTCGCCATGGCGGCAAAGGTGTCCGCCACCGTCTTGTCCAGATCGCCGTAAAACACGGTGGGCTCGGTGGACGCGTCAAACACAAACTCGCCCGCCTCCGCACAGAACTCCACGATGCCGCCCTGCTCCACGATCATCATGCACTGGCCTTCGTTCACCGCCACAATGGAGCCGTCGGTAATGATATTGTCCTGTCCCTTGGTGTTGCTGTTGCGTCCGGCGTTCACACGCTTCCTTCCCTTTGCGATCAGCTCCCCGTCCGGAAGGGCGTCGCAATAAAAATACTCACGCCACTGATCCGCCATCATGGAGCCGATAGCGTCCTTGGCCGCTTTGATCAATCCCATTTTCTTATCCTCCGATCCTCAAGATTTCAGCAATATGGCAAAAGGCATTTCTTATATTCTAACAAATTTTACAGGTTCTCTCAACTCCTTTCTAAAAAAAGTCCGAGCGAAAAAAGCAGAGCGCCCTCCCGGCAGAAAAACCAAAGGCTTTCCCGCCCGGATGCGGCGCTCTCTCACGCTTCGATCTATTTCTCCCGATCCGCACACGTCCGCGGACCGACTTCCCCGCGGCTCCTACTCCGCGGCTTTTTCGGCAAACTCCGTGTTCACCAGATCCTCATAGGGCACCCGCTCCTCCAGCACCCCGGAGTCGTCCAGAATATTCTGCAAAAGGTCAAAGGCATCCTGGGTAAAGACCAGATCCTCCTTCCAGGTATCCTGGTCATAGTAGCGCTGGATGATGGTGGTGAGGGTCTCCAGATCCGTCTCCTCAAACTGCGGGGAAATGACCTGGGCGATCTCCTCCGGCGTGTGGGTCTGCACGTAATCCATCCCCTTCTGCAGCGCGTCCGTAAACGCCTGGATCACCGCCGGATGCTCCTCCAGATAACTCTTTTTCGCGGAGAAGGAGGTGTAGGGCACATAGCCGGAATCCTCACCCAGAGAGGCCACCACATAGCCGTCCCCCTTCTGCTCCAGGAGCGTGGCGTGCGGCTCAAACTCCACCGTAAAGTCTCCCTGGCCGCCGGAAAAGGCCGCCGCGGTGGAGCCAAAGTCAATGCTCTGGTCAATGCTCAGATCAACCGCCGGATCCATTCCGTTCTTGGCCAGAATGTATTCAAACACCATCTCCGGCATACCGCCCGCTCTGCCTCCCAGGACCTCTTTTCCCTCCAGCATATCCCAGGAAAAATGGTCGATGGGCTCCCGGGACACGAGGAAATTCCCGGCGCGCTGGGTCAGCTGCGCGAAGTTCACCACATAGTCCTGTGTGCCGCCGGCATAGGTGTATATGGTGCTCTCGCTTCCCATAAACCCGATGTCCGCCTCTCCGGTGAGCACCGCCGTCATGGTCTTGTCGGCGCCGAAACCGGTCACCAGCGTCAGATCGATGCCCGCCTGGTCAAAGTACCCCTCCTCAATGGCCACATACATGGGCGCGTAAAAAATAGAGTGCGCCACCTCGTTCAGGGTGACGGGGGTCCTGTCTCCGGCCCCGCCTTCCCCTCCGCCCCCGCACCCGGTCAGGGCGGCGGCAAAAAGCACGGCGGCAAAAAGCGCACCTGCCTTTCTCCAAGCATCTTTTTTCATAAAATCCTCCCGATTTTGTTTCGATGCTTTATCCTATGCAGATGCGCTTCTATTGGTTCGATGTTTGGTTCGATGTTTTACGGTGCCGCGGCCCCCGTCACAGGTTCGCCTGGATCTTCTCGATCATCTCCCGGTACTCGGCGTCCGTCAGGAAGGTCTTTTGGGGGTTCATCTGGAACGTGCCGCCCCACTCGTCGCCGTCCTTGTACTTCGGCACCAGGTGCATATGCAGATGACAGCCGGTATCGCCGTATGCGCCGTAGTTGAGCTTGTCGGGATGAAAGGCTGCGTGTATGGCCTTCGCCGCGTGGGCCACATCCGCCATAAACAGATCCCGCTCCTCGTCGCTGATGTCCACGATCTCACTGACATGGTCCTTGTAGGCCACGATACATCTGCCGGGCTTGCTCTGCTCCTTAAAGAGGATCAGGCTGCTGACCTTCAACTCACAGATAAAAATGCCGAATTTCTCCAGCAGCTCCCCTCTCATACAATATCCACAATTTGCGTCCTTCATCTCTTCCACCGTTCCTTTCTGCCTGGGTTACAGGCATTTGCAGCACTTTTGTGTTTCCGTTTATTTTACCGGGCCTTCCGCTTCCGGCTCCTGCTCCTCCGCTGCGCCGTCCCGCTCCGGCTTTCCGCTCTTTTCCTTCTTCGCCTTCTTCTCTTCCTTCCCGGAAGCCCCGCTCTTCTCCAGGTCCCTCCCCAGCCCGTCCACCAGCTTTTCGATCAAAAGCTTCTTCATGTAGACGTCGAAGCTGAGCTCGCAGATGAAAGCGAACCGCCGCAGGAAATCCACACTGTCCTCCGGCGCGTCGGCAAAGGCCTCCCCCGCCCTGGCGTACTCCTTTCGGATATCCTCCTTCATGCGCTCCACGGCCTCCCGCTCCATGGAGAACACCTCCCGGTAGATCCGCTCCAGGTCAAACGCCTCCCCCTTTTGGAAAAAGCGCTCCGTCAGCGGGTGCAGCAGCGTCTGAATATCGTTGATGGGGAGGATATTCTTGTAGTAATAGATAAAGATCAGCACCAGCACGTGCTCCTTGGAGTACTTTTTCTTCACGGGAGGCGGCAGGAGATCATTCTTGGCATAGTTGTTGATCATGGTCTTGGTCAGGACCTTGTCGCCCTCCGGATAGCGCGCCATGGAGCGCAGCCGCCGATCCATAAAGGTGGTGACCTGATCCATGTAGAGATCGATATTGGGAATGTCTTCGGGATGGATGTAAT
>CANPWJ010000127.1 GCA_947584035.1 uncultured Acetatifactor sp.
GAAGGCGTGTTCCTCAGAAATATGGTATAGGGAGGCGTAGAACAGCGAGGGAAAGGGCGGCTCCTGTTCCAGGTTTTCCGGAAGAAGCTTCTGCCCCTTGTACTGCAGGGACAGCGAGACTTGATATTCCTCCGGATCCTCCAGAATGTCCTGCAGCAGCGCCTCCGCGTTCTTTCCCTCCGGAAAAAGATTTTCAAATGGCGATCCGTTTTCCGGGAGGAGGTTCTGGCAGGGTAAATAATAAACATTACAGCGTATCACCGCCGATTCCGACACCTTCAGATGAAAGCCCTGTATAAGCTTCTCCCGCAGACGGTCGGTGATCTCCTTCTCATGGACGGAAGTAAAGATCTCCCCTGTCTCTGTGTTGACAGCAAAGCGGTATGTTTCGTTCTGCCATCGGAATTGTCCGCTGGCGGCAGACGTCAGCACGTATTGAAGATCTCCAGAGTCATCCGGGCCGGAAATGGCCGGTTCCTCCTGGATTTCCTGTATCACAGCCCCCGGATATTCCTGTGAAAAATAGTCGGACAGGATGGTTTTGGCTTCCTCCAGAAAGGCTTTTTTCTCCTCGGAAGTGTAAGCGCGGCTGATCGGGATGCAGCCGGTGAACAATAAACCGGAGACGATGAAAAGAACAGCGCAGAGAAAGACAGGCCTTTTCCGGATCCTCCGTCGGAACATAATCTCTTTTCCTTTCGTTTCTTTATAGGTAATCCTACGAGCATCAAAGCTAATAGTTATTATAATCCGATTTGACACGCCTTGCAAGCCAGTGAGACACGGGCGGAAATGGCGGATTGTTGGCGCAGCCGGATGTTATGGCAATATTAGAAAATTGAGGAAAACAGATGAGCGCAGCGGTATATTATGGAAGCCGGTTCAGAGGAGGAGTGTCAAAGGCAGCAGCATTTGGCGGAATGTTTAAAAGAGAGTTTACGAAACTGTGATTGGATCGACAGCCACACCAATACTTATGTGGAAGAGTATGATTGAGCAGGTTATGCACCATACAATAAATCAATTCTAAAAGTCATCCAAAACACATCGAATCCATTCTTTTCAAAGGGAAATCATCCAGAAATTCTTGTAAACAGGGCATGTTTTTAAAAACAGCCCCATTCTGCTTTTCGCACCTCCTTAAAATACATCAATTAAAAGAATAATTTTACCACTTGTATCGACCAAAATTTAATGATAGCATAAGAAAATCGAGAAAGCCATATGGCAGCAGAAGGAGAGGACGAGAAAGCGATGAACAGCAGGGACAGCAAAAAAGTGGTAAATTTCAGGGAAAAATACAAAAAGACCTATTTTATGCCGCCGGAGGTCACCTACGACTGGGTAAGAAAGGACTCCATTGAGAAGCCGCCCATCTGGTGCAGCGTGGATCTGCGGGACGGCAACCAGGCGCTGGTAGAACCCATGGGGTTGGAGGAGAAGCTGGAGTTTTTCAAGCTTTTGGTGGAGATCGGCTTCAAGGAGATCGAGGTAGGGTTTCCCGCCTCCTCCGACACGGAATACCATTTTATCCGGGCGCTGATCGAGCGGGGGATGATCCCGGAGGACGTGACCATCCAGGTGCTCACCCAGGCCAGGGAGCATATCATCCGCAAGACGTTTGAGGCGGTGAAGGGCGCGCCCCGGGCGGTGATCCATCTGTACAATTCCACCTCGGTGGAGCAGAGGGAGCAGGTGTTCCGCAAGGATAAGGCGGCGATCAAAAAGCTGGCGGTGGACGGGGCGGCCCTCCTGAAGAAGCTGGCGGAGGAGACGGACGGCCATTTTATGTTTGAGTACAGCCCCGAGAGCTTTTCCCAGACGGAGGTGGATTACGCGCTGGAGGTCTGCAACGCGGTGCTGGATGTGTGGCAGCCCACGCCGGAGCGGAAGGCGATCATCAATCTTCCCACCACCGTCCAGGTGGCGATGCCCCATGTCTTTGCGTGTCAGGTGGAGTATATGCACAAGCATATGAAGTATCGCGAGAACGTGGTGCTCAGCGTCCATCCCCACAATGACAGAGGCTGCGGCATCAGTGACGCGGAGTTCGGTATTCTGGCGGGAGCGGACCGGGTGGAGGGAACTCTCTTTGGCAACGGGGAGCGCACCGGAAATGTGGATCTGGTGACCGTTGCCATGAATATGGCCTGTCACGGAGTGGACAGCGGCTTGGATTTCTCTCACATTATGGAAATTCGCGAGGCATACGAGCGCTTTACCGGGATGAAGGTGCACGAGCGCACGCCCTATGCCGGGGATCTGGTGTTTACCGCCTTCTCCGGCTCCCATCAGGATGCCATCAGCAAGGGAATGGCCTGGCACCGGGAGGGGAAGAGCGGCAGCCGCTGGGACGTGCCGTATCTGCCCATCGACCCGTCGGACGTGGGGAGAGAGTACGAGTCGGACGTGATCCGCATCAACAGTGTCTCCGGCAAGGGCGGCGTGGCGTTTGTCTTAAAGCAGCAGTTTGGGTTCTCGCTGCCTGCGGCCATGAAGGAGGAGGTAGGCTACCTGGTAAAGGGGGTTTCCGATCGGCGGCACCAGGAGCTTCTGCCGAAGGAGATCCTGGCGATCTTTGAGGAAAACTATATTCATCCCAGAGCGGTTTTCGGAATCCCAGAATGTCACTTTAAACAGGAAAACGGCATCCAGGCGGAAGTGACGATCGAGCAGGGCGGCGAGCGCAGGGTGATCCGGACACAGGGCAACGGGCGTCTGGACGCGGTGAGCAACGGAATCAAAACCTTTTTCGGAATCGATTACGAGCTCTCCGTGTACGAGGAGCACGCCATCTCAAAGTCCTCCGCCTCCCGGGCCGCGGCCTACGTGGGGATCATGCAGGGGGAGAAGCTCTACTGGGGCGTGGGAGTGGATGAGGATATCATCAAGGCTTCTATCGCCGCGCTGGTCTCCGCCGCAAACAAGCTGGCGGTGGCCCAGCATATCACGGAAGGCCGCGAGGAGCGGGTGGTGGAGATCGTGAGCTACATTCAGAAGCACTACGAGGATGTGACGCTGGAGTCCCTGGCGGAAGAGTTCCACCTGTCAAGGCCGTATCTGTCCAAGTATATCAAGGACAAGGCGGGCATGACCTTCCAGGAGGTGGTAAAGAACGTCCGCCTGAAGCGGGCGCGGACCCTTTTGAAGGAGACCAGCCGGAGCGTAGAGACGGTGGCGGCCGATGTGGGTTATGAGAATGTGGAGCATTTCAACCGGCTGTTCAAAAAGAGCTACGGGGTGACGCCGGTGCAGTTCCGCAGAGGGGTTGTGTAGGAATTGGAAAATTTTAGGAAACCCTATTGACAAGGGGGAAATTCAATGCTACAATTAACCCACCTATTTAGTAGGTAGAAAGGAAGTGCCGATATGTCTGATTACAAATTTGAAACGCTTCAGCTTCACGTGGGTCAGGAGACCCCCGATCCCGCTACGGATGCCCGTGCGGTGCCGATTTACGCTACTACGTCCTATGTATTTCATAACTGTGAACATGCGGCAGCCCGCTTTGGTCTTACGGATGCCGGAAATATCTACGGCCGGCTGACCAATTCCACGGAGGATGTCCTGGAAAAGAGGGTTGCGGCTCTGGAGGGAGGCGTGGCGGCCCTGGCCCTGGCGTCCGGCGCGGCGGCCATCACCTACACCCTGGAGGCTCTGGGGCAGAACGGCGGCCACTTTGTCGCCCAAAAGACGATCTACGGAGGAAGCTACAACCTGTTGGCGCATACGCTCCCGAACTTTGGCATCACAGCCACCTTTGTGAATATCCATGACCTGGCGGAGGTGGAGGCGGCCATTCAGGAGGATACCAGGGCCATCTACATCGAGACGCTGGGCAATCCCAACAGCGATATCCCCGATATCGACGCGCTGGCGGAGCTTGCTCACAGGCATGGGCTGCCTCTGGTGGTTGACAATACCTTTGGGACGCCCTATCTCATCCGTCCCATTGAGCACGGTGCGGACATAGTCGTCCACTCCGCCACCAAGTTCCTGGGCGGCCACGGCACGACGCTGGGCGGGATCATCGTTGACTCCGGAAAATTCGACTGGGCGGCCAGCGGGAAATACCCGGCCATTTCCGAGCCGAACCCCAGCTATCACGGGGTTTCCTTTGTCAAAGCGGCCGGCCCGGCGGCGTTTGTGACCTACATCCGCGCCATCCTGCTGCGGGATACGGGCGCCACGCTCTCGCCCTTTGCGGCGTTTCTGCTGCTGCAGGGGATCGAAACCCTGTCGCTGCGGGTAGAGCGCCACGCAGAGAACACGGCGAAGGTCATTGCGTTCTTGTCCCAGCATCCGCTGGTGGAAAAGGTCAACCATCCGTCCCTGCCGAATCATCCGGATCACGCTCTCTATGAGAAGTATTTCCCCAACGGCGGGGGCTCCATCTTTACCTTTGAGATTAAGGGAGGGGAGAAGGAGGCGCATCGGTTTATCGACCATCTGCAGATTTTCTCCCTGCTGGCGAATGTGGCGGATGTCAAGAGCCTTGTGATCCATCCGGCCACCACCACCCACAGCCAGTTAAGCGCGGAGGAGCTGGCGGATCAGGGCATCCGGCCCAATACCATCCGTCTCTCCATCGGCACGGAGCATATCGACGATATCATCGCCGATCTGGAGCAGGGCTTCCAAGCGATCTAACAAAAATCGATCAAAAAAAATAAGACGAGGTAAGAACCATGAACATTTATCAGAGTGCGGCGGATCTCATTGGAAGGACTCCGCTGCTGGAGCTTTCCCACATTGAAAAGGAGCTTGGGCTGCGGGCCAAGGTGATTGCCAAGTTGGAATACTTTAATCCCGCCGGATCCGTCAAGGACCGCGTGGCCAATGCCATGATCGCGGACGCCGAGGAGCGGGGCGTCTTAAAGCCGGATTCCGTCATCATTGAGCCTACCAGCGGCAACACGGGCATCGGCCTGGCCTCTGTGGCTGCGGCGAAGGGCTACCGCCTCATCATTGTAATGCCCGAGACCATGTCTGTGGAGCGGAGACAGCTGATGAAGGCATACGGGGCAGAGCTGGTGCTGACGGAAGGCTCCAAGGGAATGAAGGGGGCCATCGCGAAGGCGGAGGAGCTCGCTGCGGAGATACCCAACAGCTTTATCCCGGGCCAGTTCGACAATCCCGCCAATCCGAAGGTGCACCGGGAGACCACCGGTCCGGAGATCTACGAGGACACGGAGGGGACTGTGGATATCTTTGTGGCGGGGGTCGGCACCGGGGGCACTGTCACCGGTGTCGGAGAGTATCTGAAATCCCGAAAACCCGGCGTGAAGATCGTTGCGGTGGAGCCGGCTTCCTCCGCGGTACTCTCCACCGGAGTGGCCGGGGCGCACAAGATCCAGGGCATCGGAGCGGGATTTGTGCCGAAGATTTTGAACACGGAGATCTACGACGAGATTCTACCCGTTGAGAACGAGGCGGCTTTTGCCATGGGAAAGCGGATCGGCAGAAGCGAAGGCATCCTGGTGGGAATTTCCTCCGGCGCCGCCGTATGGGCCGCCGTGGAGCTGGCGAAGCGTCCGGAGAACGACGGCAAGACAATCGTTGTCCTGCTGCCGGATACCGGAGACAGGTACCTGTCAACGCCGCTTTTTGAGGAGTAGTCATGCTGATCTCAACAAGGGGGCGGTACGCCCTGCGGGTCATGCTGGATCTGGCGGAAAACCGGGAGAGAGGGTATCTTCCGATGAAGGAAGTGGCGGAGCGCCAGGAGCTGTCCCTGAAATATATGGAACGGATCATGCCCGCGCTGGTCAAGGCGGGGTTTGTGGAAGGGATCCACGGGAAAGGCGGCGGGTATCGGCTGGTAGGAGAGCCGAAGGAGTATACCGTGCTGGAGATCCTGCAGCTTACCGAGGGAGATCTGGCCCCCGTCGCCTGCCTGACACAGGGAGCGGAGCCCTGCAGCCGCGCGGAGCGCTGCAGGACCCTTTCCATGTGGAACAAACTGTATGAGATGGTAAAGAAATTTTTTGCCGGGATCACACTGGAGGATTTATTGTGAGGGAGACAGGATCATCCGCAGGATGGCATCCGTGGTCTGCTTTTGCTGCTCCTCCCGGGGGATCCCGGCTCTGCCGTCTCCCTTCTGCTCTCCGTAATTTCCAAATCCGGCGTGGTTTCCGCCGTCGATACAGATTTCTGTGTAATGCTCCGGCATATACTGCCGTCCTTCCTCCACCTTTTCCCGATTTAAAATACCGTCCTCGCTGCCGTAAACGGACAGGACTACGAAGGCGTCTCCCGACAGCTGTCTGGTGGGGTAGGCGGCCAGGAGGATCAGGCCGTCAAACTCCGTCTGATGTTTGGATACATAGGATGCGGCCATGGCTCCCCCCAGGGAATGTCCGGCCAGATACCAGTGTTCATATTCGCGGCGCTTCAAAATGTCCGCTGCCCTGTCCTGTCCCAAAAAGGCGAGATTGCAGGGCATCTTTACAAGAAAGCAGTCCACGCCCCGTTCCGCCAGCTGAAAGAGAAGGGGCAGGTATGCTGTGTATTCCACCTTTGCCCCGGGGTAAAAGATGACAGCATGTCCCTCTCCCGGGCCGTCGAGAAAGAGGCCCTCCGGGATGTCGGATACCGTTACGGTCTCATTTCCCTGCAGATAATCGTTTGCCGCCTCTTCGCTGGGGTAATCATCCATTATATACCAGAAGCCGCCCAGCAGGAGCGACAGCAAAAGGATGACCGGAACCAACACGCGTTTTCTCATTGTTTTCATAGCGATACCTCCCAGATTCTGCGGTGAATTGCCTATAACAAATGATAGCATATAATGTTATACCTTAGTTTTTTCAAAAATTCCAGGAAATAACTTTTCTTTTTTTTCAAAATACTGTAAAATCCCGAGTTTGACACTTATGGGAATCAAAAACGGCTGCAAACCCAGCAATAATGCGGGCTACAGCCGTTTTC
>CANPWJ010000128.1 GCA_947584035.1 uncultured Acetatifactor sp.
TCTGTCCTTCGCCGTGCGGGTTCCCTCAGGGCTCCCGGCTTTCCGTGTCCATCCCGCCTTTGTCCTCCCAGAACTTCTCCGTCCCTCCCGGATGGTCGGGCGTGCAGACCACGCTGTTTACAAAATACTGGATCCCCGTCCGCTGGCGGCCCACCAGGAAATGGTAGTTGATCCGCCGCTGGATGATCCCGCAGTTTTCCCTCGTCGTGTTCACCAGCAGTACCAGATACTGGCCCTTGCCGTAGCGGGTGATCGCGTCGCTGTGCCTCACGGAATGCTGGATGGCTTTCCCCAGCCTCTCCGAAAGTTCCTCCAGCATGTTCCCTTCCCGCATCGGGTTCCCCTTGCTGTCCACCACCGTGCACAGCATCAGGTATACCGACTGGCCGCCCCGCTCCATCATCCGCTCCACCATCCGGTAGACCCCCTGGAACACCGGGTACGAACAGAAATATCCGCCGCCCCCCGGCTCCGAAGCCCCGGACAGTTTCGTCTGGATCTCATCCAGCACCGCGTAATGGTGCGACATCTGCTCGCCCAGCCGGTTCAGCATCTCCATCAGCTTCTTCGACGGCCGCAGCCCTTCCTCCCGGAAGTAATAGTCCGCCGTCTCTTCATATAGTTTCCGGGCGTCCTCGTAGCGCCTCAGCGATACCAGCGCCTCCATCGTCACGACCTCCCAGTCGGACAGCGGCTGCACCTTCGAGGCGTGCAGGCCCAGTTCCTCCATGGCAAGGAAGTCCCCGCTGACGCGCATCAGCACCAGCGCGCCCTCCATGCAGGTGCAGAACATCTCCCGGTACCGCCGGGCCTCCTGCGCCGCCCACAGCTGGCTGCTCTGCCGGGCAAGGTATTCGCCCCCGTAACAGAAACAGGCCTCCTGAAAAAGGTCCTTCTTCCTGTCCAGGTCCTGCTCCGCCTTCGCCGCCTCGCAGAGCTTTTCGAACTGCGCCGCGTCCTCGCATACCGGGATCCGGTCCGTCCAGTAGAACGTCCCCTTCCTCAGTTCGATGTAGTTCACATCCGGCAGGCCCATCTGCCTCAGCTTCTTCTTGGTGTTGTAGATGACGCTCTGCATCGCGTGGTGGACGTTGCTGATCTCGCGGTCGCCGAAGATCACTTCCTCCAGGCTGCCCCGGTCCACTCCTGTCTTATAATTGTGGAGCAGGTATTCCAGCAGGTAGGTGAACTGCGATTCGCTGGATTTCGCCCCTCCCGTAAGGGCCTTCCCCTTCCAGGTCAGCGAGAATCCCCCAAATGTCTTTACATACAAGATGTCTTTTTCTTTGTCTATTTTCATGCTTCCGACTGCCTTTCCCGTATCCCCCGCCAGACGCTTCTCAGAGGCGTCTCTGCCTGATACCTCTCAGCGGCATCCCTGTCAGATGCCTCTCAGCGGCGTCTCCGTCTGATGCCTCTCAGCGGCGTCTCCGCCTGAGCTTTCCCGCAAGCATCAGGAACATGGCCCCGCAGGCCGCGAAGCAGGCTGCGTAGATCCTTCCTATGGTCCCTCCATAGATATCCAGGAGGATCCCGGCAAACGGGTAATGGCTGCGCACACGCCCCGCAAGCTCTCCATAGCTCACGGTTATCTCCGCTTCCTCATCTGCTTCCCCGTCTGCTTCCGCGTCCGCATCAGGTTCCCCGTCCGGTTTCGTTCCTGCCCGGTTCTTGTTCTCGATCAGGTATTCGCCTTCCACACGGCGGTTCGTCTCTACGCGGCCAAAGGCCTTCTCCCCCTCCCTTACATAGAGGATCACATCGCCCGCTTCCACCGCGTCCGGCCCTACGTCCTCCACCAGCAGCAGGCTGTCCGCCGGGATCTCCGGTCCCAATGAGCCGTCCGTCATCCGGTAGGCCCCGCAGCCCGCAAGCTTCGGGTACAGGACCGGGAGAAGGGAAGCCGCCGCACACAGCAGGATCAGGACGCCCAGCAGGGCGCACAGGGCGGGGGCCAGTCTCCCGCCTCCCGCCCTTCCCTTTCTGTCCGTCCTTCTGTCCGTCCCTTTCCCGCTGTCCTTACTCATTCTTTTCTTTCCTCCTCCGCAGATACAGGAAATACAACAGGCATCCGCAGAGTACCACGGCTGCCGCCGCTCCGACTCCGACCCTCGCCGCCGTCGGGATGCTGGACGCGGACGCGCCCTCTTCCCTGGGGCTTCCGCCCAGGTCCAGGCTGCCCAGCGGCGTCTCTTCGTCATCCAGGTCCACGATGTCCTCCGGGCCGCCTAACGGCGTCCCCTCGTCCGGGATCCCGGCTTCCCCTCCGGCTGCGCCTCCCGCCCCGGGGCCTGCTCCCGCCGCTCCGGCTCCGCCTTCCGCCCCGGCCTCAGCGCCTCCTGCGCCTTCTTCTGTCCCAGCTCCTGCGGCCTCTTCTTCTTCCTCCGCCGCCTGGGGCCCAGGCCCCGCCACCGGCGTATACACGAAGGTGAAGACATTGTCCGCGGCGTTCTCCGACAGGGTCCTGGTCAGGTTGTAGGCCTGCGGCTGGTAGCCTTCGATATATAAGTACGCGACTACCGGCTTGTCGCCGATGTTCCCGTGATACGTCTCGCTCGGGGCAAGCGCGTTCCCCTCGGCGTCCTGGAAGTTGACGGTGTAGGCCACCGAGCTCCCCAGGATCCCGTAGGCCACCACGTAGTCCTGGTCGCCGTAGACCTTAAA
The DNA here is from genome assembly GCA_947584035.1 of uncultured Acetatifactor sp. GTDB lineage: Bacteria > Bacillota > Clostridia > Lachnospirales > Lachnospiraceae > Acetatifactor. The sequence goes on from CANPWJ010000128.1 coordinate 2,665, forward strand.
GGCCAGCCGGTCCACCGATTTGTTGTTGTCCTTCCCGCTCTCGCGGATCCCCTTCACATAATACCGGTCGTCATTCGTGACCGTCACGCGCCTCAGGTCGAACTGGAGCTCCTGCCCGTAGGCCAGGCCCTTATATTCCACCATCTCCTGCCCGTCGATTGCGCCCTGCTTCCCCGCAAAGAAGCGCACCGTGTAGGTGGTGCCGCCCTCCGCCGCCCGGGCTGTCCGGGCCGGCAGGGCCCCCAGCAGCAGGGCCGCCAGCAGCAGCACCGTCAGTACCGCCCGTCTGTCTCTCTTCTTCATCCGGCGCCGCCCCCTTCCGCTTCTTTCCGGTTCTTCCGCCAGCCCACAATGGCCAGCCCCAGCAGGATCGCCCCGCTGGCCGCCATCAGCGCCAGGTAGGCTGCCGGGATATTCTCATCCCCCGTCTTCACGGCCCGGGCGCTCACGGTCCCCCGGTCCCGGCCCGTAACAGTGGTTGGGTTCTCATTCAGTTCCACGGCGAAGTTCATCTGCAGGTCCGCCAGGGTGTCCTGGTAGTCGTTGCCCTGCGTCTCGCCGTCCAGCGCCACCTCCAGGGTGATCTCCCCTCCCTGCCCCTTCGCCAGGGTATCCAGGTAGAAGTAGTCCCCCAGGGAGTCCGTCGCCTCATGCAGGCCTTCCCCCGCCTCGTCGGACAGGTCGCCGCCGACCGTGTCGCTGTCAAAGAGCACGGTCCGTGTCCCATTGACGTCCGTATAGGCCAGCAGGTAGGTGTACGCGCCGCCGCCCGTGGCGGAGTTCGCGCTCCGGTCCTCCAGCGAGTACAGCACCTCGTTCGTCATGTACCAGTCCGTGGCCGTCTCATTCTCATTGCGCAGCTTCAGGCTGAAGATGATGTTGTCCCCCGGCTGCAGGCCGCCCACCGCCTCGTCCAGGTCGGCCGTCCGGAAGTTGCTCTCCATCTTCTTCTCCTGCGTAAATACCACGCGCCAGCTGCCGTCCCCGTAGAAGGTCTCCGCGGACACCCGGGCCGCGGGGGCCAGGGCCAGCAAAAGCCCCAGGAAGAGGCAGGCAGGCCGTTTCACTATCTCCGATACTCTCATGCTCCTCCCTCCTTACTCCAGGCTCATCGTCTCGCCGGACACTTGGATCCTCCGGCCCCACGCGCTCCAGGCCGCGTCCTCCGCGTTGTGCTCCTGCACCGCGTCCACACGGGCCTCGACGCAGAACTGCGCCCCGTCATAGTCATAGACGGTCGTAAGGTCCGTATAGCCGCCGCCCTGCGCGGACGGCGCTACGGTCTGGTGCACCTTCGTCGCGATCCCGCCGTTGATCCGGATGGTGTCCGTAAACGGCACGGACGCCGAGGGCCCGCCGCCCTCCGTCTCGGAATGGAGCAGCTGGCTGTAGTAGAGCACGGTCCGCTCGTCGGTGCTCGCGCCCTCATCCAGCATCCATCCATTGTTTGCGCCCGTCCCGTCGCAGAGCAGGTGCAGCTCGATCATCGCCGGGTCCAGCTGCGGCGCCTTCTGGGTCTCGGGGGCCGCCTCCGGCCCCTCTTCCCCTGGCAGCAGCCAGTATTTATAGATGGTCACGCGGACGAACTGGTTGATCGTCCCGCTGTTTCGCACGCTCAGTTCTTCCCCATAGGTCTTGCCCAGCTTCAGCTTCCCGTCGGGCTCCCCGGCCAAAAGCTTCGTGAGCAGGACCCCCGTGGCCTCGTCCCAGGCCCCGTTGGAGTCGCTCTCATAGTTCCTCCATGAGACGTCCTCCGCCTCGTTCCCTTCCGTCCGCTCCACCAGGCTGACGCCGATGTCGTACATCTGCACCCGGGAGCTGTAGGTCTCCGAGAAGTAGGTCAGGGCCGCCCGCGCGCCCCCCACCGAGCTTCCCAGCAGCAGCACCGCCGCCAGGAGGAACAGCACTGCCGTCCCCTTCGGCGAAAAGAGCATCTTCTTCATCTTCTTCATCACGCAGCGCCCCCTTCCGTGCGCCCCGTATCCAGGAGGGTCTCCCAGGTCGCCGCCTCATAGGGGCTGTAGGCGCTCCCGTCCTCATGGTACTGGACCGGCGCACTCTCATAGATCACGACGACATTGAAATTGAAGCCGTCCTCCAGTTCCTCACCCTGCGGGATGCTGCGGATGGCAACCAGCAGTTCGTCTGCCTCGTCCCCTTCCCCACCGACGGTCTCCCCGCCGTATACGATCTCACTGTAATAGCAGTACCCGTCGTCCGGATTGTAGGTCCACCGGCCGCCCGGGGAGGAATACTCCAGCGTATACTCCGACCCGCAGAAGCCCTTTGCCCGGATATAGACCGGCCCGGAACCTTCCTCGCTGCTGACCGTGACATGCTTCGTCCAGTCATAAAAGTCCTCATGCACGTCGGTCCGGTCCCCCAGGTCCACCCGGTAGCCCCCGGCCGCTTCCGCGTAGGTCGTGAAATACGCCCATGCGCGCCCGCTCCCCGCCCACAGGGCCAGGGCGGCCAGGACGCCTGCCAGGCACATCGTTCTCTTCTTCATATCCGCCGACCTCCTTACTCTTCTGGCTGGGTCCAGCTCCAGGGCCCATCTTCCCCTTCCGCGGGATGCTCCGTGTAGGCAAAGTGGTTCTCGATCCCATGCCCGCCGCGTGAGGTCGTGTTGTAGGTGTTCGTGTAGGTGGCCTGCGCCACCTGCTCCGCTTCCACCGTCACTTCCTTCGACTCCGGATCCCCGGCTGTCAGCTCATAGGACGAGCCGGAGTAGACCTCCGTCACCGTCACCACCGAACCGACCGGCAGCTTCTCGACCACGCGCTCTTCCTCGCCCGCCCCGTCGAAGGTCATCGACACGACGTCGCTGTAGACCACTTCCCCATCCTTCACCGCCTCGATGGAGAAGACGAATGTCGCCGGCTCCTTCGTCTCATACTCCAGCAGCCGCTTCACGATCCGCAGGCTGCCATAGCGCGGCTCCTGCTCCGGCTTCAGCGTCACGCTGCGCCCCCCGGTCAGGTCATAGAGCCATTCCCCGGGATTGTCCGTCCCCACGTAGCTGCTCCCGTCTTCCATCTCCACCGCGTCCTTCGTCGGCAGCGTCACCAGCTCCGGGAAGAAGGTATATTCGTATTCCCCGGAAAGGGCCACGGTCGCGTACCGCGCTTCCTCCCCCCCGTCCCCGGGGATCTCCTTTACATAGTCTTCAAGGTCCTTTCCGCGGGCGACCAAAAGGTACAGGCCGCATCCCAGCGGTTCCCCGGAATCCAGCTGTTCGATCGGCTCCCACGCCGGGGCCCCCGTCACCACGGGCGTCTGCCCGCTGCCGCCGGCCAGGACAACCGCCGCCGCCTGCCGGGCGATCCCCTGCCAGCCGCTGCCATACGCTTCCAGGTCCGGCACGCCGTCGCCGTCCAGGATGCCCTCAAATATCCCTTCATACGCCTCCGCGGGCTGGTAGCCGTAACTGTCCGCGCCTGGGATCTTCACGGCGTCCGCCACCCGGTAGAGGTCGACCACCACATCCGCTTCCTTTACGTCCTCCGCGAACGCTTCCCCGCTGGCCTGCACCGTCAGGCGGCAGGCAGCCTCCGTATCCACCGCCGCTTCCGCCTGCTGCATCCCGGCTGTCCCTGCCAGGATGGCCGCCAGGGCCACCGCCGCCAGGGAGCGGCGCCATCTCTTCTTCATTGCGCATCCCCTCCTTTGACTCTCCTTGTGAGGAATCCGTTTCCTGCTTCTCTTCCTGTTCCTGTAGGTCCGGCAGGCTTCCCGCCTGCCCCTTCTGTCTATGGTATCCCGGACGTCGTCCGTCCCGGCTTCCCTTCTTCCTTTCGGCTGTCTGCCCCTGCCCGGTCCCTTACCGGTCCTTTGGATCCTTCCGGTCCTTCCTGCGGAAGGCGTCCTCCAGGTCCTGCTCCGACCGCACCGGCCCCTTTACGCTGTAATAGAACAGCATCGCCGCCAGCATCAAAAACAGCATCGGGATCCCCAGCGCGAGCACCACGAGATACGGCGCGATCTTCGTCGCGTCCGGGTCCACCTTCACTTCCCCGGCCAGGTTGTCGATCCGCGTCCCCCTCACCAGGATCCGGTGGGAGTTCACACCGTACGGGGTACAGGTGATCAGGGTACAGTAATCCTCCCCCTTCTG
>CANPWJ010000129.1 GCA_947584035.1 uncultured Acetatifactor sp.
TTATAGCATTGTATATACAGGCTTGTCAACCGGTAATTTCCATTTTTTTTGCCCGGCCCCTTCAGTTGAAAAACGCTTCGTCGAGCAGGGGAGCCGCGTACTCATCCCCGTCCTTTTTCAGGCTGATGGAAAGGGAGGTGACGTTTTCCGCCGTCTCCTGGTCCAGCTCCACGATCAGCGCCAGATCCACGCTCTCTCCCGACGGGATCGTTCCCTTGTAAGTGGACAGATCGTTCATCAGCATGGTCGTCTGTGCAAATTCCGTGTGCTCCCCGTTGACCGTCACCCGGATGACCGCGCCGCGCCCCAAAAGATCCACCGTCTGTTCCGCCCCCGACTGATTGCTCAGACGATACTCCAGGATCAGAAGGCTCTTTCCGGCGTCCGCATCCAGCGCGAAATAATCGCTGGTCTCACCCTCCGGCAAATAGCTCTGGCAGGTCTGCGTCCCCAGGAACGCAAAGCTCATCCCCTCAGGAAGCTGGTAAAAAGCTTCCATACTGGCAATATTCCCGGCGATTACCTCCTCCGGGGCAGCCTCCGTTACCGGCGTATCCGCCGTAGGCTCCATGCCCTGCTCCTCCGTCCCGGTCTCCGCCTCCTGCTCCGCCTCAGGTGGTGTCTCCGGCTCCTCCGGGTACAACGCAAGGTCCACCAGACGGCTCCTGCTGTTGGCGTCATATTTGAGAAGCAGAAGCGCCGCGTACTCGCTCACCGCCTGCTCCTGCACCTTATCCATCAGGGGAATGCTGTTCCCGCAGCCCGTAAAAGACAGCGCCAGCACAAGGACCGCTATCCCCAGGGGCAGCCGCCTTCCCGCTCTCTGCCGATTTTCTCTTTCAGCCTTCTGTTCGTTTCTCATACTCTGTTCCAAACCTCCGTGCCGCGGCCGATCCCTCTTCTCCGAGCCACCGCTTTCATCCGTACCGCCGGTTCCACCTAGGTCACTGGTTCCATCCAGGGCACCGGTTCCATCCGGGTCGCCAATTCCGCACCGCCGGTATCCTCTCCGCCGATCCCCCAAAAACACCGTCCGCTCTCATAGGACAGCCATCCGTATCGCTGCCCTCCCCTTTACTATAATATAGATTCTCACAATAATCAAGGCCATGATTCCAGGCGGAACGCCCGACAGCGCTCAGCAATCCTCCGATGGCAGCTCAGGCGGAGCAATACCCCGTCCTCCCGATATTCCTGACGGGACACCGTGCCGTTTTCCAGCAGAAAGGAGAGCGTTCCCCCCTGATCATACGGGATGAAAAACGTACTTTCCGACCGATCCCTGTAGACGATCTCCTTCACCATCTCTGCCAGCTCCCGGATCCCCACCCCGTCCGCTGCGTTCATGTAGATCTGTCCGTCCCGTATCCTGGGCAGTCCCTCCATCTGGCGGCGGTCCGCTTTGTTGTACACAAGGAGCCTGGGAATTTCCCCTGCTCCCAGCTCCTTCAGCGTCTCCTCCGTGACTTTCATCTGCCTCCTGTGATCCGGGTCGGAAACGTCCACCACCTGGATCAGAAGGTCGGCATACTTTACCTCCTCCAGCGTAGAATGAAACGCCTCGATGAGAGAATGAGGCAACTTGTGGATAAAACCCACCGTATCCGCCAGAAAAAAGGGTCTGTGATCCCCCGTATCCAGGTACCGCACACTGGTGTCCAGCGTGGCAAAGAGCATGTCCCTCTCGACGACCTGCTTTCCCTCTCCCGCGCCAAACAGCGCTACCATGCGGTTTAGTATGGTGGATTTTCCGGCGTTCGTATAGCCCACCAGGGCGGCCTGAGGCACAGAGGACACACACCTTCTCCTTCGCTGTGTCTGCCGGGAACGGGCGATCCCCTCCAGTTCCTTCTTCCGCTCCGCAATACGGTGTTCGATCCTGCGCCGATCCAGCTCCAGCTGTTTTTCCCCGGCGCCTCTGCTGCTCATGCTGCCGCTGGCGCCACCCTGCCTGGTCAGCGCCTCGTGCATCCCCGTCAGCCGCGGGAGCAGGTACTTTAATCTGGCCAGCTCCACCTGCAGCTTTGCCTCCCGGGTCCTGGCCCGAAGCGCAAAGATATCCAAAATTAAACTGGTCCGGTCCAGAACAGGAAGTTTCAGCTCTCTGTTCAGATTCCGGACCTGAGACGGCGTCAGGGAATTGTCAAAGAGAACGGCGTCCGCCCCGCACGCTTCGGCGAGGGCCCGCACCTCCTCCACTTTTCCGCTGCCAATATACAGCGCCTTGTTTACGCTCTCCAGCTTCTGCGTGACCGTTCCCGCCACCTGTCTCTCACAGGCATCTGCCAGCAGGGCCAGCTCCTCCATGGAGCGGTCAAAATCCGCATCCTCCCCCGTGTCGATCCCCACCAGGAGCACCCGCTCCCGCAAAATTTCCTCCCGTTCTTCCCGCATCACAAACCTCTATACACACTTTTCCAATTCAAACCAAAACAGTACGCCGTTGTCAAAATTTTCCACCCCGTAGGCCTGGTTCATCGCCTCCATCGCCGCCTTCACGATGGACAGCCCTACGCCGCTTCCGCCGTACTCTCTGGTCCTGGCCTTGTCCACCTTATAGAATTTCTCCCAGATATGCCCGACCGCCGCCTCCGGGATCGGCTTTCCGGTATTGAACACACTGACGCGCACCCGGGCGCCGTCCGCTTCCGTCGTCATCCGGACCTCGATCAGCTTTTCCCCCTCACAGTGGTTGACCGCGTTGGAAAAATAATTCCGAAAGACCTCCTCCACCTTGAATTCATCGGCCCACACATAAACCGGCCCGCCATCCTCCATCCGCACGGTGATCTGCCGGGATTCGGCCAATATGCCGGCGGACTGTATGCAGTTTCGCAGAAGCGCCGTCAGGTCAAAACGCTCCATACTGACCGCATCGCTCCCGGATTCCAGCTGATTCAAGGTCATCAGCTCTTTCACCATGTGGTTCATTTTGGACGCTTCGTCCATGATGACCTCGCAGTAGAAATTCCGGCTCTCCGGGTCCTCATTCACACTCTCCTTCAGCCCCTCCGCATAGCCCTGGATCAGGGCGATCGGCGTCTTGAGCTCATGGGACACATTCGCCAGAAACTCCTTGCGCATCTCATCGATCTCTTCTTTTTTGCGGATATCGTTCTGCAGCTCGTTGTTGGCCGTTTTCAGATCCGATATGGCCGCTTCCAGCGTGGAGGAAAGCTTGTTGATATTCTCCCCCAACAGATCAATCTCATTTCCGCCCGTTCCCTGATACTTGGCCTCAAAATCCAGGTGGACCATGCGCTCGGAGATCCGGTTGAGCTCCAGGATCGGCTGTGTCAGCTTCCGGAACGCCAGCCAGATGATCGCGGCTCCCACAATCGTTCCAAACAGACCCACGTAGGCAAAAAAACGGTTGGCCAAATCCGAGCTCTCCCGGATGCTCTCGATGGGAGTCGTCATCAGAAAGGAAATGCCGGAGCTCAGACGGCCGTACATCTCCAGGTACTCCTGCCCCTTGGGGCCGCTCCGCAGGATCCGGTAGTCCTCCCCCTCCTCCAGGACGTGCACCTCCTCCACCGGGATCACTCCGAAAATGTATTTGAACAGACGTTTTTTCGCCCAATCCCACCCGGCGCTGGTAGCGTACTGCTCCTTGGAATAGCTGTCGATGATATAAATACTAATATTGTATTTGTTGGCGATACTGTCCAGCTCCCCCGCGAAATCCTCCGAGTCGTAGTCGCCGTCGTTGGCCGCCTCCCGGATCATCTCATAAGCATGACGGATGATCTCCGTCTTTCTCTGGATATAGTACCGCTCCAGAAAGACATGGTTGATAAAGATGCAGATCAGAACCATGCCCGCCATAAGACCGATAAAGATCGACACAAATTTTCTTCTGATAGATGGTTTCATCTTCGCTTTCATTTCCTACTGACGGGCCCCCAGAACCTTTCCGATCACCTCGCACAGCTTCTCAATGTCGATCGGCTTCGGAAAATGGACATCCATTCCCGCTTCCAGCGACTTCTCCTGATCCTCCGCAAAGGCGTTGGCCGATACCGCGATGATGGGGATGCTGGCAAGCGCCGGATCGGGAATCTGCCGGATCTCCCTGGTGGCCTCATAGCCGTCCATCACCGGCATCTGAATATCCATCAGCACCACGTCATAGTCCCCCGGCGCGGAGCTCTTGATCATATCCACCGTCTCCCGGCCGTCCCCCGCGGTATACACCAAAAAGCCCTGATCCATCAAAAGTTCTTTGGCGATCTCCCGGTTGATATCGTTGTCCTCCGCAAGCAGGATCCGCTTTCCCACCAGCTCCTCCGCGCACAGCGTCCGCGCTGTCGCCGACTGCGGCAGCGGCTCCGTCTGGATGCGGAAAAGCAGCGTAACCGTAAACCGGCTCCCCTCCCCCTGTCTGCTTTGGACCTGGATGGTGCCTTCCATCATATCGACCAGATTCTTGGTCAGAGCCAGCCCCAGGCCGCTTCCGATCACGCCGCTCTCCGTCGTGTTGTTCTCCCGCTCAAAGGGCTCGAACATCTTCGCCTGAAAGCTCTCGCTGATCCCGATCCCATTGTCGGAGATCACAAACTGGTACTTCCCATACCCCTTGGGGGCCTCCCCCAGCTCCCGCACCGCCAGGGAGATCTCTCCGCCGGGCGCTGTGTACTTGACCGCGTTGTCCAGCAGCTGCTCCAAAATCTCCTTCATCCGCACGGTATCCATAAATACCGCATTGTGCTCCAGGTCTCCCCGGTCGATCACAAAGCGATGGTTTTTGGCCTTGACGGACAGCCGCACGGCCTCCTCCACATCGCTCAGGAGCGCATCGATCCGGTAGGGCGTCTCCGCCAGCGCGGCCTTTCCGGATTCCATCCGGGTGATCTCCAGGGACTCGTTCAGGCTCATCAGCAGCTGGCTGCTGGAATTTTTGATCTTCTCCAGATAGGTCCGCACCTTGTTGTGGTTCGACAGGTGCGCGTCGATCAGCTCCACAAAGCCGATGATCGCGTTGAGCGGCGTCCGGATATCGTGGGACATATTGGCCAGAAAGGTGTTTTTCGCCACATTGGCCGCCTGTGCCTGCTGAAGGGCGATCTGCAGGAGCCTCTGCCCCTCCACCTGGTTGGTGATATCCTTCACCACCACCAGCGCGATGATGTCTCCGGTTTCCTCCCGTCTCCCCAGCAGGATCACATAGTGCGTCAGCCGTCTCCTGCCCTGGACGTCCACGCTCCAGCCGTCATAGGACTGCTCCAGCTCCCCCTTTTCATAACAGCGGATCAGGCGCTCCACCAGGAAGAAATTCTTAAATTGGTTCAGATCATCCGGGCCGATCTGCTCAGCCCAGAATTCCACGTAATCCGTAAATTTTTCAAAGTGCTCCACTCCCATGAAATCAAACAGATCCACCGTATGGCCGTCCACCAGCTGGGTGATATTGCTGATAAACTCGTTGGTGGTCAGGTTGATCTCAAAAAAGGAAAAGGCGTCGTGCAGGATCGCCTTTTTGTACTGACTCTCCCGGGCATAGAGCTCCCGCAGCTCCCGGTGGACCTCCTCCAGGTGCTCCATCCGCTTTTCCAGCCGGTCCGTGGCATCCTCGATAAACACGTAAAAGATATCCCCATAGATCTCGTGGTGCAGGAAATGACCGTAATCCTCCACCCAGCGGACCGTCCCGTCCTTCTTCCGGATCCGGTACTCCACAAAGTCCAGGTCGTACACGCTGTTGGCAATCTGGGCCGCGATGCTCCGCTCCACCTCGTTGATATCATCCGGGTGCACCATGCGCCGGAAGCTGTTCTGCGTCAGTTCCTTAAATTCCTCCCGGGTGTCACAGCCAAAAATGCGCAGCATCCCCTTGTTGATGTAAAGGAATTCCTCGTCTCCCTCCGCGCGATATACAAAAAAGCCTCCCGGCATCTCGTCCGTCAGCTGTTCCAAAACAGGCAGAGTCTTTTCATTCAATTCCAAAGAGCGCTTTTCGCTCTCACTTGACTGCTTCACCCGACGTTTCCTCCAACTTTTCTATTCCTATTTTAGCTTTTTTTTCGGAGAGAAGCAACCTTTTTCTTGAATTGCGGGGTCTGTCAGACCGCCCCTGTTTCTTCGCAAAACCCGCGTATTTTCAAGCTTTTTAAGACCGGGTACCGTTTTATCACCCAAAAGTACCAGCCCGCAGACGGCCAGCGCGAACAGTGAGGCGAGCTCTGCCGCCCTACTCCACTTCCAGCTTGTACCCCATCCCCCAGATGGTCTTGATCATATCTCCGCCCTTAGGCCCCAGCTTGCTCCGCAGCTTTTTCACGTGCGTGTCGATGGTACGGGCATCCCCGAAATAGTCATAATTCCATACATTGTTCAGAATCGTGTCCCGGGAGAGGGCGATCCCCTGGTTTTCCACGAAATAGACCAGCAGCTCAAACTCCTTGTAGCTCAGCTCCACCTCCTGCCCGTCTACCAGCACCCGGCGGGCCACCCTGCTGATCTGGATGCAGCCGCAGGAGAGGATCTCCTCCCGCTCCAGCTGGTTGGTCCTGCGCAGGATTGCCTCAATGCGTGCCACCAATATCTTGGGGCTGAAGGGCTTGGAAATATATTCGTCCACCCCCAGTTCAAATCCCTGGAGCTCGTCCCGCTCGTCCGACCGGGCGGTCAGCAGGATGATGGGTACCTTAGAGGTTTTCCGGA
>CANPWJ010000130.1 GCA_947584035.1 uncultured Acetatifactor sp.
CATAACAGGAGCGGCAATAAAGAGCGTCAATATCATACATAAAATAGAGATATTTACAAAATATCGGTTTGCGTAAAATACAAACTCGTCGGGTAAAGGACTCACCTGTCCTTTTGCCTGCCTGTTTTCGTAATTCTGCATCAGCCGCTCGTATTCCTGATAATACATGGCAGAATACTCTGTATTTGCGGATATAAAATCCCTCATTTTTCTTAAAGTTTCATAGGAATAGCCATCTACTCCGTTTAGGGCATTCTGCATATAGGCAAGATAATCGTCATAAGTAAATACCTGAGTTTGATCTGTTCAAATTCCTGTGAAGTAATCTCCTCCCCGTATCGGGAAATCCAATCGCGGGTAATCTCTGTTCTTGTTCCGAAAGCGTATTCTCCTTCCTGCGTTACCGTGACAGCGTGAAGCCGCGGCAATAAAAAAGTTGCGGTGAAAGCAAACATAAGAAGTGCAATCCATAAAATACGTTCTTTTTTCCATATCTTTTTAAGCTCCAGAATAAACATTTATAAAAGCTCCTTTCTTTATTTCTCAATCAGCGCTAACTAGCCTAAAGCGCAAAAAGCGGCAGAACACAGCACATCCTGCCATGTCCCGCCGCTTTCCCCGCGGTTATTCCCCAGTATCCCCTTTGCCCTGTCGATCAACTCACAAAATGACAGTAGCGCACATTTTACTGCGACGGGACAACCCCTTCGCTCATGGTCTGCGCAGCGTCTCATAACAGTACCGATCCGCCTCGCAGACGGCTTCCGCACGCAGTTCCCCCTCCTGAGAGCTCAGGAGCAGATGGGCGTCTGCAAGATAACGCTCCAGCCCGTCCGCCCACTGGCGGAACAGGTCATCGTCATAGACGATGGAATCGCCCCACACAAAATCCGAACCGGCGATCTGCCGCGGCGTTCCGGCTTCGTCCAGCCGGAATACCTGATACCAATATTCCCCGTGCATTTCCCGATCCTCTATATGCATTGTCATCAGATAGGGCACTCCGTCCCGTTCGCCTGCATACACATTGTTCCACCCTGCCCGCGCCTGGTGGGCGTCCTCTGTGTGCAGGAGATTTCCGTCCCGGTCGTAAAACAGCACAAGGCCGCTGTCCCCATCCCCCACATCTCCCAGATAGATCTCGATCCGCTCCATGCCCGGCGCATCGGAGACGTCCGCCTCCTCCGTCCGCACCAGCTCATAGAATTGCGCCAGCATCTCCTCCAGCGAAGTCTCTTCCATCTCGCGCAGATCCTCCATCCACGTGGATCCTGTAGAGAGCAGCGGCTGATAAGAGATTCCCTGGCCCAAGTAGGAGCTCATAAGCTCCGCCCGTTCGATAAGCCCGTCCCGGAACGTACAATAAACCTCCACATTCTGCCACTTCGTTCCCTCCGACACCAGCTCTGCAAACTCCTCAAAGTCGATCTCCTCCAGGCGGATATGGTCCATCTCCCTGTTCACATAGAAAACACAGTCCTCGGCAAACGCCGGGAACCATACTGCCTCGTCCTCCTCCATCCCAAACGGGAGTACATAGCGGTCGATGCAGCGGCTGCTCCGGCTGATGGAACGGACGTACACCCGGTAGAGCCCGTCCGGCACCTCTCCGGACACCGCCATCTGGCCGTCGATCTCCTGCCCGGACAGCTCCAGTTCAGAGCCTGTCTCCTCGTTTTGCCCGGCCAGCTGCGAGGTCTCCTGCGTTTCGGCTTTTTTCAGCTCACAGGATACGCCGAAGCCGAATTCCGACAGAAAAATTTCCGCCTCCTCCCCGGACAGCTCCACCAGAATATCGTACCCTTCCGGATCCACCGCAAGCACCCGCGTCTCCGAAAACAGCTCCTTCCGGATCTTCTCCGGCGCCTCCAGCATATATAAGTGATAGTTCTCCTGCAGCGTTCCCTCCTCCAGGACCGCGTGATACAGATCCAGCGTATCGCCCTCTTCCGCCTCCGGCGCCATGCCAATGGGTATGGTCAGGAGATAGCCGCCGTCCGGCGTGGTCTGCAGAGCAAACCCTTCCCCCATCACCTCGATGGAATCCGCCGCCCGGGAAAACCGTCCCGGATGCGTCTCCAGAATTTTCGTCTCCTCCCCCGGTGAAAAGGTGATCCGCACCAGATATCCCGGCACCAGGCCGTCAAAGTCGAACTCGTAGTAGGGCTCCACCGTCTCCGCATCGGGGATCTCCATTTCCCCGAGCTTCGGGATCAGCACCACATCACCGCCGGACTCCTCCGACTCCGTCACCACCCCGTAAAATACCTGTTCCTCCCGCTCCCCCTCGGATCCGCCGGGATTTCCCAGGAGAAAGACCGCGGTCAGGACACAGGCGGCCAGGGCCGCCGCCGTCAGCCCAAGCGCCGGCTTCTTATACCGCAGGATATTTTGGATCCGGTTCTTAGGATCGCCCTCCCCGAACGCCAGCGGGATCCCGACGGTGATCCTCCGCCCCGAAGCCAGCGCCAGAAGGGACGTCGAATATTCCTTCTTGATCTGGTTCCCCGCCCGGCGGAGCACCGCTTCGTCACAGGCCATTTCCATATCCCGTCCGCTTAGGAAAAAGGCCAGCCAGACCAGCGGGTTGAACCAGTGCAGACACAGCGCCAGATAAGCCGCCGCCCGGGTCAGGTGATCCCCCCTTCTGATATGGATCCGCTCGTGCAGGAGGATATACTCCCGATCCTTTTGGGGCAGATCCTTGGGCAGATAGATCCGGGGGCTTAAGAACCCGATCACAAAAGGCGTTGCCGCCGCATCGGTGCAAAAAACCCGTCCCATTCCTTCCTCCGCCGAAACACAAGGCTTCCATAGGAAACCATCCCGCAGAGCAGGAGCGCACAGGCGCCGGCCAGCCAGATCGCCGCCCCCGCGGAAAGAAAATCGCGCAGCAGCTCCACCGCGCTTTTCTCTGCCTCCGCACGCTTCTCCGGTACAGATGCCCCGTCCCACTCCGTCTCCGGCCTCAAAGCCGCCTCGCCCGAAGCCGTCTGCACAAGCGCCGTTCCAAGCGTCTGCGCGCCGGAAGCCGTCCCGGACAAATATTCCACGATCCCTGTCTGCGCCGGCGCGTGCAGGACGCCCAACAGGGAAAAGGGGCTCTCGAAGGATACCGGGCACAGCAGCCGGAAAAGCACCACCGCCCACAGCCCGTAGGAAAAGATACGGGGCGCGCGCTTCAGAAGCAGACGCAGCGCCAGGACCGCCAGGATCATCAGCGCGCCCGTCAGGCTCATATTCAGTATCCGGATAAACAGATTCGTCATCAGCAGTCCTCCTCATATGTATCGATCAGCTGTTTCAACATTCGGATTTCCTCCTCGCGGAGCTTGCGCTTTCTCGTAAAAGCCGCCACGAACAGCGGCAGCGAATCCTGAAAATTGTCTTTCAGGAACTGTTCGCCCTTGACGCCCTGGAAATCCTCCCGGCTCATGCACGCCGTCACCAGACCGTTCTCATTGGCAAACAGCCCCCTGTCGCAGAGACGTTTCAGCATCGTGTAGGTGGTCGTCCGCTTCCAGGAAAACGCGCTCTCACAGAGCTTCGCCAGCTCCCCGGAGCGTATGGGGGCATTCTCCCAGATCAGCTCCGCAAATTTTTCTTCCATCTCTCCCAATCTAAATGGATCCATCCTTAACTTTCTCCTTTTCGCCTGTGTCGTTGCGTTCTCGTGCTGCAGCAAAAAACGCTGTCTAATTCCATTAGACAATTTTAGTCTAACGCAATTAGACAGCGTTGTCAAGCACAAATTTCTTTTCCGCAGAAGGCAAAGACCCGCATCCCTCACCGCAGGATCTTCCGGATCTGCGCCTCATCCGCATCCGGCAGTATCCTTCGGAATTGCTCCCTCACCCTGGCGTAGGATTCCTCCGGCGCACGCTTATAAACCTCCCGCGTAAATTCTTCCCCCAGAAATTTCTCCGGAGTGGAATACTCCGCGATTCCCCAGCCGTAAGGATTCCCGTATCGGTCCTCCGCATACCGAAAGTCGCTGATAACCACATAACACTGTTTCTGCAGCCGCGTGATCATCCCGTCAAATCCCTTGCGTCCCTTTTTCCCGTAGTTCCCGATCTGTTTGAGACGCTTCGACAGCACCGGGGCATTGGCGTCCAGCAGTTCGTACAGCTCCTTGTCGTAAAAAGACGCAAGTCCGTCGTCATACCGCGCGTCGAAATCGTACCCGTCCCTTCTGTAATTCGCAAAATCCGGAAACCACCGGGGACTCACATACATGGCCTTATTGCGGAGGAATTTCCCGTAGGCGCACTTCATGCCCTGAATGACCGGCCCCTTCCATTCCCAGGCATCCCAAAACCCGTCCTCCCCGCCGTACCAGCACGCAGGGGCGATATGCTCCTCCAGGGAAAACCCCTCGATCTCATTTTCAAAAAACGGGACAAAGCCCATCTCATCGATCAGCTCTATAAGCTCCCGCTGGGAGCCGATCGTAAAGTCGTCCGAGTATGTCATCTTTTTCTCCAGATCCTCCGGCTCTTATGGCTTCCGGCCCGCTTAGCCGTACTGCCGCCTTCTCCCATGCACCCTCCGCAGGTTTTTATGTCCTTTTCCCCACCCGCAGAAGCCGCAGAAGAGTCATCTTCCGTTTCAGCCGCCGGACCGCGCGCCGCTCTGCGGCGCTGTCCGGATATTCCCCGCCATGGAGCAGCGCATATACCGTCTCCTCCAGAGTACTTCTGCTCCAATATTCCGCGCAAAATTCAATGTATTCCCCTTCCGCCCACTCATTCCCGGTCAGGCGGTTCAGCTCCGCCAGAGTCTCTGCCGGAACAGAATGATAGCACCCGGAGATCTTTTCCACAAGGTCCGCTAATCTTAACAACGGATGCGTGATGGTTTCATCCGGCCGGATCGTTTTCTCAGCGTCCGCTTCTTCCCCGGAGGCCGCTTTCTCCAGAGGATCCGCTTCCTGTTCTTTTCCGGTGGCGGCAAGGATCTCACTCTTTATCTGAGCGGCATAATCGTCGCCCGGCTGAAGCGCCAGCGATTGATCGACACATTCCTGCGCCTTCTCATAATCCGGTATTTTCATGTACATGACTGCCAGATCGTTGTATCGGCCCGCCAGATTCATCGTCCTTTTCCCGGCATCCAGAAGGCTCTCGTCGTATCGATACTGCTTTCCTGCCCTTTTTAAGCCAGCCCGGCCCGGCTTAAAACGGCGGATGTATTCGATCAGCTTCGTCAGGCAGAGGACCGCATCGTCGATCATCGCAGGATATTTGTCTGTGATCTCCTCCAGATCCGTAAAATACGTCCAATAGACATCCGGGTTGTCGGGCTCTTTTTCAATGGCCCTGCGGAAATAGCCGACGCCCTTTTCCAGTTCACCCAAATACAGCAGAATCACATTCCCCGTATGCGCAAGCAGCTCCGCCGACACCTCTCCGTCTGCCTTTTGGATGTACTCCTCCAGAAACGCGATGCCTTCCTCCCGCTTTCCCTGTCTCTCAAACGCATAATATCTGTTTTTTATCTCTTGATCGTTCATGCTCCGCCTCGCTCTCTGCGGTATTCCCGCGGCTTCTGTCTCCGATCCTCCCGTCTCCGATCATCCGAAGGTGATCACTTCCGGCTCATGGGTGAAGGAAGCGAAGGTTGCCGTGGCGTTCCGGAAATAAAAGACTTCCGTGTTTCCGTCGTCCGCGGAATACCGATCCTGCAGAGAAGGATAAGCGTCCAGCATGGACTGTCTCGCCTCTCTTCGGTCATCTTCCACCAGCTCTCCCGCGACGCGAAGCCACTCACCGTCCTGAAAGGCGCAGATCTCCGCCCTGGGGTTATCATGCAGCTGCCGGGACACGTTTTTGGATTTGCCTGTCTGGATGTACAGTCTGCCCTCAAAGACATGCGCCGTCCCGAACGGGCGCACTCTCGGCTGGTCGCCTTCCATCGTCGCCAGATAGTAGATTCCCGCATCTTTCAAAAATTTCCATACTCTCTCCATTTTAATCTCCTTTCTCGCCGTGCTTACTCGGTAATACTGGCTTCCTCGCCGTGCTCACTCGGAAAACCTTCGGTTTCCCTCGTTCACGGGCTCTCGCACGGTAATACTGGCTTTCTCGCCGTGCTCACTCGGAAAACCTCCGGTTTCCCTCGTTCACGGGCTCTCGCCCTATCTATCCCGCGTCCCGCAAAAATATCTGCAAGCAGACTTTTTGCGCTCCGCAGGATAGGCACGGCTCGTTGCTTACATGGACATTATACCACATCCGCTCCCGTTTGTAATGATAGTTTCTCTTGAATCCACCGACATTTTCCCTTATAATAAACTCTGGTCTCTATGACCGGATAAGGTTCCGTCCGCGCAAAGGAGAAAACATGCCATGAGAAAAACACGACCTATCTGCCTTTTGTTGACCGCGATGCTTTTCGTGTCCTCCTGCTTTACCGCACACGCCGCGGAGGCGGCTGTTCCGCAGACGGAAGTCCTTCGGGTAGGTTTTTTCGCCTTTTCCGGTTATCACACCATAGATGAAGAGGGACGCCGCAGCGGCTACGGCTATGAATTTCTGCAGCGGCTGGCCATCCACGGCGGATGGGCCTATGAGTATCTGGGCTACGACGGCTCCTACGCGGACGCGCTGGACATGCTG
>CANPWJ010000131.1 GCA_947584035.1 uncultured Acetatifactor sp.
AAAAGCTCAGGGCCTATCACCCGGCGGAGCGGGAGAGGAGCCGGGAAAACCGATCCAACGAAATGATGCGCATGGAGAATTCTTACGGAGGCATAGCCATTGGCGCCAGCCGCAGGAAAAGGATGACTCTGGTTTTTCACGAAAAGCGGCGGCACAACGGGCCAAGCATCAAGCAGGATGAGCGGGAGGTGGAGGGGAGCAGGACGGCTTCCCTGAGCCAGCTGGAGGGGGATTTCCGCACTAACAGCCATGACCGGACGGACAGCGCCATGATCTACCGGGAAAAGCTGGAGGAATCTCCGGTCAGGATGATGCGCAAGCTTCAGGAGATGCTGGACGAAAACCATCAAACCAGCGGGGAAAAGACGCTGCCCTTCCTGGACCGTAGAAAAGACCGTCAGGAGAAGGAGGATACGGAGAGAGAGCTAAGGGAGAGCCTGGAAAAACGCAGAATGAGCGAATACCACCGTCTGCGGGAGAGACGGGAGAGCCTTCGCCAGGAGGATGCGGAAAAGGAACAGATGCGCAGACAGTTTTATCAGAATCTATCCTTTGCCCGGGAGAAGTCGCGGAAGCTGATGCGCGGGGAGGGCGCTGCGCTTTGGGAAAAACTGGGAGCCGCCAGGGGCCTTCTGGAGGAGGGAGGTGTGTCCGGAGAAGATCCGGCTGCTTTGAACGACACGGGGGATCTTCCCGCAGGCGGAAAGGGCAGACGCAAAAAAAGCTGAAAAAAGTTTTATTTTGTCGATTTGGTTATAAATTTGTATAGAGATGCCTGTTAAAGTGAAATTATAATTTTATGGTTGTATGTAGGTGATGATTATAAAAATGAAAGGAGGTAACTGGTTCCTCGATATGGGAAGAGGGATCAGGTATGTGCATGGCTGAATATTTATCACCGGGAGTCTATGTAGAAGAATTTGAGTCGGGTGGTAAGCCGATGGAGGGCGTGGGAACGAGCACGGCCGGTTTTATCGGGCTTGCGGAGCGGGGGCCGATCGAAGGCGTTCCTCAGCTGATCACCAACTTTGCGGATTTCAGGAGGACCTACGGCGGGTACCTGTCTGAAAACGAGTTTGGAGAGTATCGTTTCCTGGCGTATGCGGTGGAGCACTTTTTCATCAACGGAGGCTCCCGCTGCTTTGTATCCAGAGTGGCTCCCCAGGACGCGAAGTGCTCCGTTGGGTACGCTCCCGCCAAGGAGGGCGCCGTTGTAAGGTTTGCGGCGAAGAATCCGGGCACCTGGGGCGACGACATCCGCGTGGTTGTGACGCCGTCCAGCAAGGCAAAGACGCAGATACTGGAGGTATTGGACACCGCCGACGGCAAGAAATATCTCGTGAAGAACGGAGCCGGTTTCCAGCCGGGCGACGTGGTAATGTATTTTGACAAGACGGAGTCCGTCTACAACCGGGTCGTAAAGAACCAGGACAATGTCATCACGTTCCAGAAGGAATTTGAGGACGATGTGGTGGACCGAAACCTCCTTCCGTCGAAGGTGATCACTACCTGTGAATTTACGCTGGAGGTAAAGTACAACGATCAGGTAGAGCTGTATGAGAACGCTTCCTTCAATATCAGCGCTCCCAATTATGTGGAGAAGAAGGTTGCAAAGTCCGATCTGATCACGGTTCAGTATGTGGGAAAGGAAAGCGAAGAGCCCCAGGCGCCTTTCGCGTCGTTTGTGAGCGCGGAGGACGAGGAGGCAGCAGTCGTAACCATCTCCTTTACGGGCGGAAGCAACGGCTCCGTCTCCAATATTTCCGCGGCGGATTTCATCGGCACGGACAATGGCGCGGGCAAGCGGACGGGTATTCAGTCCTTCCTGGATAACGACGTGGTTTCCATCATGGCGGTGCCGGGCGTGACGGATCCCAATGTGCAGCTGATGCTGGTGGCCCACTGTGAGAATCTGGCGAGCCGGTTCGCGGTTCTGGATATCCCCAGAGATTCCAAGAAGGTGGCGGATGTCATCGCCCACAGGGACATCTTTGACAGCAACTATGCGGCCCTGTATCATCCCTGGCTGACCATCTTTGACCCGCTGGATAAGAAGAACATCGCGATCCCGCCCTCCGGGTCCGTTATCGGCATCTATGCCAGAAGCGACAATACCAGAGGCGTACATAAGGCTCCGGCCAATGAGGTAGTGAGAGCGTGCGTCGGTCTGGACTGCCAGTTCAATAAGGGCGAGCAGGATATCCTGAACCCCAAGGGCGTGAATCTGATCCGTACCTTCCCGGGGCAGGGCATCCGGGTATGGGGCGCCCGCACCGCTACCAGCAATCCCAGCTGGAAGTATATCAATGTGCGCAGACTGTTTATCTTCATAGAGGAGTCGATCAAGGCGAATACCAACTGGGCGGTATTTGAGCCCAACGACGAGGTGCTGTGGGTGAGAGTACAGCGCACGATCAGCGTGTTCCTCACCGGGCTGTGGCGGAACGGGTCCCTGGCGGGAAGTTCTCCGGAGGAGGCTTTCTTCGTAAATATTGGACGCAATACCATGAGCCAGGACGATATCGACAACGGCCGTCTGGTGTGCGTGATTGGTGTAGCGCCCGTGAAGCCCGCTGAATTTGTGATCTTCCGGATCTCTCAAAAGACCAGCGAGTCCGCTGAATAAAATGGTTTGATCAAGTGAAAGGAGTGTAATCGTATGCCTTACCCACATGGTAGATTTAGGTATAAAGTTGAAATTGACGGATTGGATGCAGGTGGTTTCTCAGAGGTGACGGGGTTTGATGCCTCCATCGATGTGATCGAGTACCGGGAGGGAGATATGGTGCAGACGCCCATGAAGCTTCCGGGGCTGAAAAAATACGGAAATATTACCCTGAGACAGGGCCTGGCAGATTCCATGGTGCTCTATGAGTGGATCGTCGCCGGTGTGAACGGAGCGGTTGACCGAAAGACGATCACCATCACGCTGCTGGACGAGGAAGAGGCTCCGGCGGCTTCCTGGCAGGTGATCAACGCCTGGCCCATGCGATATACGGCTCCGGACTTTAACGCGACTTCTTCGGAGGTGGCGATCGAGTCCCTGGAGATTGCCCATGAAGGAATGACCAGAGTTTCCTGACATATGTGTCAGGTTATGATCGGAACGGTTACGGATGATGAGGACGCTGTGGGACGCAGGATGTGTATCTGCATCCTGCGGCGCCTCATATGTCATTTAAGGACCGGTAATTCGGATCGGAGCCTCAGACATGCTCCGATAGGGAGGGAAAGATGGAGTTTCAGACGGAATATCCCTTTACGCTGCCGAGAGGATATCGGGACAGGGAAGGAAACATACATAAGGACGGCGTTATGCGGATGGCCAATGCCGGGGATGAGATCCTGCCTCTGAAGGATCCAAGGGTCCAGCAGAATCCCGGTTACCTGACGATCATCCTGCTGGCCCGGGTGATCACCCGGCTGGGAACGCTTCCCACTGTGGATACCAGAGTGGTGGAGGAGCTCTATACGATGGATCTTGCCTACCTGCAGGATCTGTACCAGAGGATCAATACCATGGAGATTCCGGTTTACAAGGGAGTTTGTCCTCACTGTGGAAAGCCGGTGGAGATTCCCGTAAATTTTATGGAAGCCGGGGAATGATCACCTATCCGGCTGACAAGATATATGAAGAAACGGCGTTCCTGGGCTATTATCTGCACTGGGGGCGGAAGGAGATCTTTGAACTGAGTCACTTGGAGCGCTTAAGGTGGTGCAGGGAGGTATCTCAGATCAACAGCAAGCTGAACCAGGAGCCGGAAAATCCGTTTAAGCTGTGAGAACTGCCCGCTGACCGGAAGGGGAAAGGAGACAAAAGGTGTTTTCGTTGTTTGATGCCAGAAAGCAGCTGGTACCGGGACATAGCTTCCTGGTAACCATCGGGCCGGCTACGTTCAGCTTTTCCAAGGTTTCCAACCTGGTGGCACAGATAGAATACGACGCTGTCCCGGAAGGGGGAAACAACGATTATCCCCTGCTGTTCAAAAAGCAAAAGACCAATCCGGACATACTGGTGCTGGAAAAGGGTATCCGCACCAAATCCTACGACATGGTTTTTGATCTGCTGCAGGAGGGTATGCAGGTAGAGATGGTGACGATCCTGCTGATGGCAAAGGATGCCGGCTTGGAAAAGGCATTTTTTTTTAAGAAGGGAATGATCATAAAGCGTGCGTTTTCCGATTTGGACGCTATGAGTAACGAGCTGGTGATCGAATCGTTGGAAATCGCACATTCCGGGCTGGTGGAGGTTCCGGTACCGGGAATATAGGAGGCGGTAGCTGGTGCGTGTCCTAAAGGACGACCGGATGCGGAGAGGATCCGTTCTCTCTGATACGGTCGGGAAAACTTCCCTTTTTGTAAAGGGTATTTTTGAAAAATACGGGCAGGGTGAAAAGTATATGTTTGATCCTGTCTCTTTTGTGTATCTTCTTCCGGCGGCCGCCCCGTCGGAGGAAGAAGCGCCAAAGCGGGAGGAGGAACGCGCCAGGGAATAT
Source organism: uncultured Acetatifactor sp. (assembly GCA_947584035.1). Lineage (GTDB taxonomy): Bacteria > Bacillota > Clostridia > Lachnospirales > Lachnospiraceae > Acetatifactor. The sequence continues at coordinate 4,497 of CANPWJ010000131.1, forward strand.
GTGCTGAAGGAAAAGGAAACCGTGCGGCGGATAACTGACAGTCTGCGCAGCAGGGAGTTTGTCGTCCGTCTGAAGGAGCGGGCCGTTATGCCAAGCCCTCAGGAGCTGCTCTACCGGAAGGCCAGGAAGGAACAGCTGATCGGCCAGGTGCGGGAGCTGGCGCAAAGATGCCGGGAATTTGAGCGGGAGCTGGCACGGATACAGGACGCCTCAAAGGAGTTGGCGCAGAGGCCGGCCGGGCCGGAGATCCGAAATGCGGCATCAAACCCGGAACCGGGCCCAGGCAGGGAAAAGGAAAAGGGTCTGAATCAAGAATCGAGCCCAAATCAAAGTTTAAACAGGAGGGAAGAGGGGAGCCTGGAATCCAGCCCGGACAAAAAGGAGATTTCCTACATAAGCCAAAATATAGGGACGGCGGAGAGGGAATGGTCAACGATCGGGCGCTTCCACGAAGAAATAGAAGGTCTGGAAAAAAATCTGGCACTGTGGCAGGAGGCGGGCGCCTCCCGGGATGCTTTTTACCAAAGGGAGACAGCGAAGAGCGCAGAACGCCTCTTAAAGGAGCGCAGGGTACTGGAGCAGAGTTTGGAATACCGGCTGTTTGATCAGGTGCGTCAGCTTTGTGCGGAGCATGTGCGGCAGGAAGCCGCGGATCCCACCGATACCCGTAAAAAACTGTCGGAGCCTGCGGGCAAGGGCGAAAGCGCCGCCCGGACCGGAGGGCCGGACATCGGGGGAGACTTTGAGGAGAGAGCGCGGTTTTTGAGTCAGCTGACGCAGGTGTGGCAGCTGTTGACCGACTCAGAGGAAGCGTATCAGGAAGAAGATTTGGAGCAGATCCGGGAACGGCTTGGGGAAGGTCAGATCCTGACCCATCTCCTGCAGGAGCACCCGGAGGGCCCGGAGCTTTTGAAGGAGCTGCGAGAGAGGATACAGGAAGAGCATCGGGCAGAGCGCCAGACGGAACGTCAGACAGAACGCCAAAAGGAAATTTCGGAAGCGCACCCGGGAGAAGATCCCGAATGGGCCGCAGAACGGCTTGGGGAAGGTCAGATCCTGACCCATCTCCTGCAGGAGCATCCGGAGGGCCCGGAGCTTTTGAAGGAGCTGCGGGAGAGGATACGGGAAGGGCGCCAGACGGAGCGCCAGACAGAGCGCCAAAGGGAAATTTCGGAAGCGCCCCAGGAAGAACCTGCAGAAAATAAAAAAATCTTGGAGGAAATGCAGAGGGATGGGATCCAGGGAGAAGAGATCACCCGCTTGATCCGGGCCAGGCAGGAGGAGATCCTCCGCATTGGAGAGGAGGAAATCCTGCAGGGAGAGCCAAAGCTTCGCCAGGCATACCTGCTTTCGTCCATCCTGCGGGAGGCGGACAACGGTATCGCTCATGTGGAAACGCTGACCCAACGGCTGCAGGAGAAGATAGAGACAGCGTCTGGGACAAAGTCAGAACCAAAACCGAAATCCGCACCGGAGTCAGGAGCCGAACTAGCATCAGCCCTTGGGCTGAAATCCGGGCCGGAATCTGCACCAGCGCCTGGGCCAGCACCAACACTAGGATCAGGGCCGGAATCCGAACTAGCCTCCATGCCAGTGCCCGGATCAGAGCCAACATTAGAACTTGGGCCGGAATCAACACCAGCATTTGGGTCAGAACCAGCGCCCGGAGAGGTCTACTCGAACGCTCTGGAGGAAGCGGACGCAAGACAGACATTGGAGCTGTTGTGGCAGACGGCGCTGCAGATGCGTCCCCAGGAGCTGGAACAGACTATAGAACGGCTGGGGGAAGAGCCACCCCTGACCCATCTCCTGCAGGACTACCCGGAGAGTCTGGAGCTGCTGGAAGAGCTGGGAGAGAGAATACAGGAAAGGCCGCCCCTGACTCATCTCCTGCGGGATCATTCGGAAAGCCCGGAGCAGATCCAGAGAGACGAGATCCAGAGGGAAAAGATTACCCGCTTGATCCGG
>CANPWJ010000132.1 GCA_947584035.1 uncultured Acetatifactor sp.
ATCAGCGACATTGTGCTTGCGCTGCTTTCCTATGTTGCGGAGAATGAGCGTATGAATATCAGGCAGAGGCAGGCGGAAGGGATCGCCGCGGCCAAAGCGCGGGGCGTGCGGTTTGGCAGACCACCCATGCCGGTGCCGGATAATTTTCAAGAGATGCGTCTGGCGTGGAGAGAGGGGAAAATAACGATGAATGAAGCGGCAAAAGCGTGCCGGATGCGCCCCAAGACCTTTTACGAAAAGGCGGTAAAGCAGGAAAAGACATGTCTGGAAAGGTATACCTTTTGAGATTCCATAAACGGTTGTTCTGTTTGATCGATATATCTCCTGATACATTTTATTATTCGTCACATATGCCCAAAAACTTTAGAGAGAATTTCAAAAAAAATTTCTTCTCAAAAGGTATACCTTTCCATCCGGAGGAGGAAATGACAGGCGTTCCGAGATTGATAATGTCCAGACATATTTGAGCAGCAGGGAGGCTGGTAACGTGATATCCATCGTGAATAATCTTATGGCAATGAACGCCAATCGTATGTTTGGGACGACAAACAAATCCAGGGCGAAATCGTCGGAAAAGCTGTCCTCGGGGTACCGGATCAACCGGGCGGCCGATGATGCGGCAGGGCTTGCGATTTCCGAAAAAATGAGGAGACAGATCCGTGGGCTGCGCCAGGGTACGGATAATATCGGAGAGGGTATCTCTCTGGTTCAGGTAGCGGACGGCGCGTTGGATGAGGTGACATCCTGTCTGCAGAGAATGAACGAGCTTTCCATCCAGGCCTATAACGACACGAACTCCGAACAGGACCGGCAATATATCCAGGGCGAAATAGAACAGCTGACCTCGGAAATAAAGAGAATAGCCGACAGCACTACTTTTAATGAGATCTATGTTTTAAAGGGAAATCCCAGCGCATGGATGAAAGTCGAACATGACAGGACGGTGGAAGGCTATGCCGAAATGGAATATGAAACTACGATCCCGGATTGGTTAAAAGTATCACAAAAGCTGGAAACAGGCAATTCAAATGGGGTACAGTTAGAGCATGTAGATCGTGACTCCAATGCAGTTTTTCAGACATCGCCCGGGGTGTATGAGTACTACGGAGAAAAGAGGGATGATTTAGAAGCCCTGACGGAAGGTAAGTATGGAGATAGATGGTCTGAAAGGATAACGGATAACGCAAGCGCGAAGATTGACTTTTCCGGCCTGACGAGCGCTGCTACGGCATCGGAACTGTTTACGGATCTGTTTGAGTTAATCGGAACAAGCATCGGAATCCCCTGCGGTACCTGCACGGAATATTACGGAATAAGCTTTACGGGAAATGAGCTGGGCCTGGAGGTAGCGGAGGGAGGAACCAGATTTTCAAGCGGTTCAGCGGATTCGGTATCCTATCTGAATCTGTCAACCTGGCAGCCCTGGTATCCGGACGATTCCTCCAGTATCTTTGACAAGGTGAGAGGCCTGATAAACTCTCAGGCGCAGGATACCGCGAAAACAGAAGGTGAGAAGCAGGCTGAGACCAGGGCGCTGGCGGCGGATATCGCAAATAAGCTGTGCAATAAATGCGTTTCGCAGATTACGAAGGGAGATGAGCATTTCCTCCGGGCGTCCAAGATCCAGGGCGATGACTACGCTTTTTTAGTGTATGATTTCCGGGACGTAAGCGCGTTAGCCAACGAGAGCAGCGCCGATTCCGTCGTCCAGGTATCGTCAACGTGCCAGGCGAAAGTGCCGTATTCCATGCTTCTGGAGGGTACAATGGCGGAAATACTGCATCCTTTGTGGATCCAGTGCAGCGCCCAGGTGGACGACAGGCTTCCAATCGAGCTGACAAGGCTGAAGGATATCTTTGCGGGGCTCGATGCCTATGACGTAGCCCGTTATCAGGAAAAGGAGGTATACTCGAAGGAATATTTGGAGAAGGTAAAGGCGTGGGAGAAAACGTGTTACTACCAAACACAGACGCAGACAATCCCTGCTACGTCCGATCGGACCATCAAGCAGATGCAGCCCGAATACTCTCAGGAGGTGAACCGAAACGGCGAGGTGGTTACGAAAGTGACCTGGAAGGAGGTCACGAAAACGATTCCAGGAGAGCCTGAGAGGCAGGTCCAGGTACGAGTGCTGGTTGAGCCGACGCCGAAGCCGCAGCCCGGTCCCAATGACGTACATAACGCGAGAGTGTATGATCCCAGCAATGTCAGTGTCATCAAGGGCGCGTTATCCTTCGTGAGCGCCTGCCGTGCCACATTGGGTGCCTCGCAGAACCGGCTGGAGCATGCGTATAACAATAATATGAATAAGCATGAGAACACCACCTACGCGGAGAGTATGATTCGGGATACCGATGTGGCCAAGGAGACGGTTGCATTATTTAACCTGAATCTTCTGGGGCAGACCGGTCAGGCTATGCTGGCACAGGCGAATCAGCAGCCGAATTATGTCCTGCAGTTACTGCAATAGACCTGCACAGAAATTCCCGCCGTTCCTGGAAGGGCTTTGTTTTATGTTGAAGGAACTGCAGGGAGAAGAAAATAGAACAGCGAAAAAAAGCAGCCTGGAGAAATCCCGGCTGCTTTTTATATTGCCTCAAATGCTGCCTGGCAGAAAGAGGGAGAGGTCTTGCGGCGATGGCCTGAAAGAAAAAGGGCAGGGGAACCTTTCGCCTTTTCCTTCGTCTATTGGGATGGAACGGCAGCGGTGCAGGGTGCTGTGCCGGAGCAAAAATCGAAAAAAGGATCCAAACACGATCCAGAAACGGCTGGAAGGATGGAACAGCCGGGAAAGTGAGGGAGTAACATGCGTCACAGAAGCAAAGCAGGTCTGATGGCGGCGGTCTGCCTGTCTGCAGGGGCCGCTCTGGCCGGATGCGGGATTCATGGGGAGGGCAGGGCGACTTACGGGCCGGAGCCCGCAGCGAGTTACGGAGAGCTGACCTCGGGCGAAACGACGGATACAGGGGAGACAGCCGGTGCAGGAGAAGCATACGGGGAAACGGCAATTTTGGAAGGGGCGGAGACGGCTGGCGGCGGGGAGACGGCGGTTTTGGAAGGGACGGAGACAGCCGGCGGCAATGCAGAAAAAACCGCTGCCACGGTGGCACAGTCCGGCCCTTTTGGGGAAATCCGGATCTCTCTTCCCCCCGGCTGGGAATATGAACTGTGCCCGGCGGGCACCGGAGGCCGCTCCGACGATTCGTATGGGATCCGCTTCTGGCCGGCAGGCGAGGAAGGGTATGTGGAGCTTTCGTATGCCGTCTGGTTTGGGGTCTGCGGAACGGGGCTTAGCGAGGAGACCGCCACGGTCGCAGGAAACAAGGCGTATATCGGCACCTATGACGATCATGCGTACTGGGATTTCATCAACTTTGAGGGGGAGGCTGACGGCGTGGTGGCCAGTACCTTCTCCGTGGAGAGCTGGTGGGAGGAATATGGGGAGCAGGTCCTTCCGATCCTGGACACGCTGCGCTTCGACGCGAATGTGCGGGAAGGCAGCGCGCAGGTCGCGGGGGAAGAGGAGATCCCTGATTTTGGCCTGGCGTCTGAGATCGGCCTGACGCTCTCTCTCGAGAACATTACGCCCACGGGGCGACTCTGGTGTTTTGTCAGAGGGGCGAGAAAGAGGATATGGGGGAGTTGATCACCGGGGAGCAGTTTACCCTGGAGAGAGAAACGGAGAATGGATGGGAGAGGGTCGTCCAGAAGGCTGATTATGCCTTTTGCCAGGTGGGCTGGATGATCCCGGTCGAGGAGGACACCGAGTTTGCGTGTGACTGGGAATGGCTGTACGGAGAGCTTCCGCCCGGAAAGTACCGTATGGGAAAGACCGTGACGGAGTTTATGAAGGACGGAAACGGCCAGCAGCATAAGATCTGCGTGCAGTTTCTGGTGCAGAAGCCTGAAGTGGACGGGTAGGGGAGGTTTGGCAGCAACGCCTCGCCTTTTTCTTGTCTTTGCCCCAAGTATGAATTATAATGAAATAAGACAGGGGGAAGAGAAGGAAAGGAAGGCAGAGTATGGAGAGGGAAGGAAAGCTTCGGACGGTGCGCACCGCTCTGGACGATCTGGATTACGGTACACCGGACGCGCCGGAGAACACCGGGAAGGTCGGCAGGATACAGATACCGGGTGGCGTCACCCAAAAGCAGTTGTACCGGGACGTGGCGCTGATCGCCTGGCCCAGCCTGGTGGAGCTTGTGCTTACCCAGTTGACCAGCATGGCGGATCAGGTTATGGTAGGGCACCTGCCGGGGCAGGAGGGGATCACAGCGCTGGCGGCGGTAGGCCTGGCAGCCCAGCCCAAATTCCTTCTGATGACCATGGTACAGGCGCTGAATGTGGGAGCCACGGCCATGATCGCCCGTTTCCGGGGACAGCAGGACCGGGAGAAGGCCAATCTGGTGTTCAAGCACGCCATGCTCTTAAATCTTTTGATCTCCGCCCTGTTTATGGCGGTGGGGCTGCTGCTGAGCGGCCAGCTGATCCGCTTTATGGGAGGGGCGGGAATCAGCGGGGAGACGCTGGAATTGGGCATTACATATCTGAATATCCAGCTCTACGGATTTATACCGCTGTGCCTCGGCTTTACCGTGACCGCCGCGCTTCGGGGGATCGGGGACACCCGCACGCCCATGGTGTATAACACGATTGCGAATGTGATCAATCTGGGGTTCAACTATCTGATGATCTACGGGCACTTTGGCTTTCCCAAGCTGGGAGTGGCCGGCGCGTCCCTAGCTACCATTATCGGGCAGACCATCGCCTTTTTCATCGCCCTGACGGTCGCCCTTCGGAAAAAACACTATGTATATCTGGATTTTCGGGAGAAATTCACTTTTGACCGAGAGCTGATGGGGCGCGTCGTCGGCATCGGTATGCCGTCCATGCTGGAGCAGCTCTTTATGCGGACCGGCATCATCATCTACACCAGACAGGTCACCGGACTTGGGGACACAGTGTATGCCACCCACCAGGTCTGCATGAGCATCCAGGCCATGAGCTTTATGGTGGGCCAGGCGTTTTCCAATGCGGCTACCACGCTGATGGGCCAGTCCATCGGCAAGCTGCGGTACGACATGTCCGCCGTGTACATGCGGGTGACCAGGAACCTTGGGATCGCGGTGTCCTTTGTGCTGATGGCGTTGATGGTTTGTTTTAACGAGCAGTTGATCGGGCTCTTTAAAAATTCCCAGGAAGTCATTTCCATGGGCGCGCCCATCCTGATCCTTCTGGCGGCCAGCCAGCCCTTCCAGGCGGATCAGTTCATTGTGGCCGGAGGACTCCGGGGAGCCGGTGACACGCGCTTTGCGGCGGTGGTGATGGCAGTCACGGTCCTCGGGGTGCGGTCGCTTCTGTGTATCGCGCTGATCCGGTTCTTTGGGCTGGGGCTTTGGGGGGCGTGGATCGCTCTGGTGGCGGATCAGTGCATGAGGACCCTCCTGATGGCGCTGCGCTATCACTCCGGAAGGTGGAAGGAGATCAGCAGGGGGCATTTGCCCAGCGGAAGGTTGGGGTAGGGAGGTGCCTGCTTCCAAAAGATTGCGGTGGGAATGGCCGCGCTTAAAATGAAAGATAGATAAAATAAATGTTGTTTTACGTACAAAAGTATTGCTAAAGATCATTCTATCTGTTATGCTGAATGTGGGTGTTGCCAAAACGGGTAGCGGTTCGCCTTTTGCCAAAATGATTACATTTTGAGAGCTTCCAGTACCGCGGGAGGTGGTATCAAATGGAAAATAGAGTGAAAGGTACATAAGATGCTTGGAGCAATATTGGATGTGGCAGGTATTGTAGTGACGGTGGTCAGTATTATCGTTACAGTGACGATATCGTGCAGTCATCCGGTGAAAAAGATCCTGCTCATAAACATCAAAAAAGCAACCGCCCCACCAAGGAATAGGTTGCTTTTTTAAGTAACTGTCAACCAAGGTGAACCGTTGCTGTACGGCAACACCTTTCTCTGTTATCTTACCATTTCCCGGCCCATGCGTCAATCTTTTTTGTGCAAATAAGCAGAGAAAATATTTCCTAAAACAATGCGGAGCTTAGTGGAATATTCGTCGGATGCAGTACAAGGATTCCTATATGCTTCACAAGGCCAAGAGAAAATGAATGATAGATAAAATAAAAATTATTTTTCGTATAAAAAGTAAAAGGCATCAAAAAAGCAACCGCCCAGCCAAGGAGTAGGTTGCTTTTTTAAGTAACTGTCAACCAAGGTGAACCGTTGCTGTACGGCAACACCTTTCTTTATTATCTTACCATCTTCCGGCCCGTGCGTCAATCTTTTTTGTCCAGCGAACGGTTCTTTTTTCTTTCGGTGCACTCTTGCAGATAGGTGCCCAAGGCGGTATAATGATTCTGCTGACGCAGAATCACAACCGGTTTCACCGGTTTGTCACCGCTTGCGCGGTGCATTATCCCAGGCAGCCCACCGCTTGCCCGGTAAATGC
>CANPWJ010000133.1 GCA_947584035.1 uncultured Acetatifactor sp.
GGTGGTGGACGTGCTGGTGGAGCACTCCCTGCGGGCGGCGGAGGAATATCGGTGCCGGAAGTTTGCCATCGCGGGAGGCGTGGCCTCCAACACCGCCCTGCGGGCCGCCTTTGAGAGCCAGTGCGCGAAGCGCGGGATCGCCTTTTACCACCCCTCGCCCATCCTCTGTACGGACAACGCGGCCATGATCGGGGCGGCGGGATACTATGCGTTCCTGCGGGGGGTCCGAAGCGGCAGCGACCTGAACGCGGTGCCGAATCTGCGGTTATAATCTGCGGTGATAAAGAAGCGCCGGGCGCCATAAATATAAAACAGGGAGAAGGAAACGGACGGAATGACGAAGAGAGAACGGTGTACGGCGATCCTGCTGGCGGCGGGGAGCGGCAGCCGGATGAAGAGCAGCGTGGCCAAGCAGTTTATGCTTCTGGGCGGGAAGCCCCTGATCTGGCACAGTCTGCAGGCTCTGGAGCGGTCGGAGGTGATCGACGACTGCCTCCTGGTGACCGGGGAGGCGGACGTCCCCTTTGTGCAGCGGGAGATCGTGGAGGCATACGGATTCTCTAAGGTCAGCGCCGTGATCCCCGGCGGAGCGGAGCGCTGGGAATCCGTCTGGAAGGCCATGACCTGCCTCCGGGGGCGGGCGGGAGGCGCCCGGGCGGAGGGCTACCTCTTTATCTGCGACGGCGCGCGGCCTTTTCTGACGGAGAAGCTCCTCCAGGACACCTATCGGGCGGCCCGCCGGTACCGTGCCTGTGTGGCGGCGGTCCCCTCCAAGGACACCGTCAAGCTGTCGGACGGGGAGGGCTTTGCCGTCTCCACGCCGGACCGCAGCCGCGTCTGGAGCATCCAGACGCCCCAGGTTTTTGAGGCGGAGCTGATCCTGCAGGCCTACCTTGCCCTGGGCAGGGAGCGGGAGGCGCTTGCGGCCCGGGGCGTCCGGGTGACGGACGACGCCAGCGTGGCGGAGCTCTTTACGGACGTGCGGGTGAAGCTGGTGGAGGCGGACTACCGGAACATCAAGATCACCACCCCGGAGGACCTGCTGGCGGCGGAGAGCTTCCTGGCGGATGAGGCAGATTGACCAATCTGCACGGAAAATGGAACCCAACCTGTCAATTTTCACCAAAAACACCCGGCGAAAATAGTCACAAAAACCTTGGAAACAGAAGGGTTCATGGCAGATTGAACAAATTCCGTGCCCAAAATGAAAAATAACTCTTGTATTTTTGCTGAAAAAATGGTAGTCTTATATATAGACCGAAGTACCTTCGGTTGTGATACTTTTCAAATTTTCATCAAATGGGAGGAAAAAAATGAAGAAAAAAGTATTATCTTTGCTTCTCGCTTCCGCGATGGTAGCTTCTCTGGCTGCCTGCGGCGGCGGTGACGGTGGAGCTTCCACCACTCCTGCAGGTGACAACACTGGCGGCAGCTCTGCTGCGGCTGGCACGGAGAGCACCGGTGGAGACACCGAGAGTACATACCAGCTGTCCGAGCTGCACCTGGTAGTGGACGGAACCATCACCGCAACAGTTGACAACGGCCAGGCTGCCCTGATTGAGCAGCTGAACGCAGCCCTCTCCGAGAGAGCCGGCTACGATGTGACCGTGACCATCGACCAGTATGATCACTCCGGTTACACCGACGCTGTAGGCCGTCTGATGGTGAGCGGCGATCTGCCGGATGCGATGATCATGCCCGCTTCCATGTTCAAGCAGTACTCTACCACCGGGATCCTGTGGGATATGGCTGACGCTTACGACAACGCTGAGTTCCAGAGCCGTATCACGCTGCCCGCGGTAAACGAGAGACTGAAGGACGCACAGGGTCACCTGTATGGCTTCACTCCTGCATACGGCAACGGCTGCGTGACCTACGTAAAGAAGGCATGGCTGGATGCAGTAGGCGTTGACATCAACACCGTTACCGACTACGCTTCCTACATCGACATGCTGACCAAGTTCGCTCAGGGCGATCCCGACGGCGATGGCAAGAACGGCAACACCTACGGTGTGATCGCAGCCGGCTTTGCAAACATGGGCGAGGCTCCTTACATCAACTACATGCCTGAGTTCTGGCAGGGCGCTTATCCCGCTATCCTGCAGGATGAGAACGGCGTATGGTATGACGGTGTGCAGACCGACGCTACCAAGGAAGCCCTTCTGAGACTGAAAGAGGCTTATGAGAACAAGCTGATTGACCCGGATACCGAGAACGCCGGCACCAAGGACGCTCGTGAGAAGTGGTTCTCCAACAACCAGACCGGTTCCTCAGGTGTATTCACCTACTGGGCAGGTACCTGGTATCAGACGCTGACCGACAACCTTGTGAAGAACGAAGTGGATCCCGAGCTGGTTCAGCTTCCTCCGATCAAGGAGATCGTTGACACCTGGGGCGGCTATCTGAACAGAGAGGCTCCTGTGTGGGTAATCTTTGACGACGGCGATGGCGACGACGCGCGTGAGAACGAAGTGTTCGATCTGCTCTGCGACGCTATGCTGGACGGCGACAAGGTACAGACCCTGTGGACCTACGGTGCAGAGGATGTTCACTGGTCCACCAAGGCAGAGTCCTTCACCACCAACCCTGGAACCGACAATGCTAAGGATTACGATTATCCGGAAGGCACCTTCCACTTGAAGCAGTCTCCTAACGATCCTAACTCCGTATGGAAGAAGAATTACATCGACAATGCACTGGTAATCGCTCCTCTGACCAACGGTTTCTCCGATGCGTCCGAGCTGGCACTGACCGGTAACGCGTTCTTCAACGAGCACTGCGTAGACGCGCCTCTGTCTCCTTCTTCCGAGACCCTGACTGCTGAGACCGGCAACATCACCGACGCTGTAAAGAAGATGATCGTTGACGTTGTGAAGGGTGAGGTTGACGTTGACACCGCTATGGAGACCTACAAGTCCACCGTTGGCGCAACCGTTGACACCATCCTTGCAGAGCTGAACGCTCCCGCTGAATAAGGCGATCGGCGTTTGAAAGGCTTTGATCTGAGATAGGAATGTGATAGCTGTCCTGCTCTTGGGGGAAACCACCGGGCAGGACAGTTATTTCAAAAGAGAGTGGTATATGTCTTAAAATTATGAGGAAGCAAGGAAAGGAAGAGGACGGTATGAGCAAAAAGAAAAAGATCGTGACATCTACCGGCGCAGAAGTGCGTCAAAAGCCTCTGGGACTTCGGATCTGGAATAACCGGGGTTACTATGTAATGTTTCTGCCGGTGCTGATATTCGTGATTATCATGCACTACTGGCCGATGCTCGGTATTCGTTATTCGTTTTATCACTACAAGCCCGTAGGTGCGAGAACCTGGGCCGGTCTGGAGCACTTCCAAACCATGTTTGGAACGGCGGCGTTCTGGACCTCCTTTAAAAACACTTTGGAATTGAGTATTATGAAGCTGATCATTACGACCTTTACGTCCGTGATCGTATCAGTTTTCTTGAACGAGATGGGGAATCTGACCGCAAAGAAAGCCCTTCAGACCATTATATACCTGCCCCACTTTATGTCCTGGGCAGTGGTTGCATCCATTTTCCTGTTGATCCTCTCTCCCTCCTACACCGGTATGGTAAACGGTATGCTGAGAGACTGGGGCGTGATTGGACCGCAGGACGGTATCAACTTCCTGGCAAGCAAGGTTTGGTGGCGGCCCATCTTCTACCTGATCAATATCTGGAAGGAGACCGGTTGGGGAACCATCATCTTCCTGGCTACGCTGTCCGGCATCAACCCCGAGCTGTATGAGGCGGCGGATATCGACGGCGCAACCCGTATGCAGAAGATCCGTTACGTCACCATGCCGGCTCTGGGCAACACCATCATCACTGTGCTGATCCTGAACCTGGCAAAGGTTATGAACATGTTCGAGTCCGTATTCGTATTGTACACCGACTCCGTATATGAAGTGTCCGACGTGGTATCCACCTACATTTACCGCCAGACCTTCGCAACGGCGATGCCGGACTACGGTTACTCTACTGCGGTGGGTCTGTTCAAATCACTTGTCGGCTGCGTGCTCGTGCTGGTATGTAACTGGGCAAGTAAGAAAGTCCGCGGCCGCGGTATTGTATAGGAGGTGTGGATATGGCAAAGACAGAAGCGGCTTCCCGCAAGCAAAAAGTCTCCGTATTTTCGGTAGTCAACTATATCGTATTTATCATTATTGCCCTGATTATCCTGATTCCTATTTGGAAGGTGTTGATCGACTCCCTGAACAAGGTTGGTGTGTACCAGTTCCAGCTTTGGCCCAGCCAGTTCACCATCGAAGGATATTTGACGATCATTCAGACGACGGCGCTGTTTCGGCCCTTCTTAAACTCCGTGCTCACGACCCTGCTGGGCACCCTGCTGGGCCTGGTGCTTTCCACTCTGGGCGGTTATGTGCTGATCCAGTTTGAGATGCCTGGACGTGACATCCTGGCGTACTTCCTGCTCTTCACCATGATCTTCTCCGGCGGCATGATCCCGGAGTACCTGGTTATGAAGCAGCTGCATCTGACCAACTCCCTGTGGATCCTGGTTGTAAAGCACGGCATGAACGTATACAACCTGGTGCTGATGAGAAACTTCTTTGAGGGCGTTCCCGCCAGCCTGTACGAGGCGGCCAAGATCGACGGATGCTCCCCGATGGGGATCTTCTTCAAGATCGTGCTTCCGCTGTCCAAGGCGGCTCTGGCTTCCATCGGTCTGATGTTTGCCGTGACGGTTTGGAACGATTACTCCACCGTGCAGATCTACATCACGGATCCGAACCAGGTAAACTTCCAGTATAAGCTGAGAAACATGGTTATGAACGGCGATACGCCTACGACGGCTTATCATGTATCGCAGACGACGCTGTTCAACGCAGGTATTATTTCCGCGATCCTGCCCTTTATGATTCTGTATCCTTTCCTGCAGAAGTACTTCGTAACCGGCGTGAATATCGGTGCCGTAAAAGAGTGATCCGGCTACCGTGCGGAAGTTAATTGCAAAGGCAATCATAGCGGAGCCTATGGCAGCGGAAGCTGTCATAGGCTCCTGCCAAATCCATGTGTTTGAAAACAATCAAAACAGAAAGGGAGCGGTACATCTATGAATACAATTTTCTGGGCGGCGGATTCCACCGTGCAGACCAACGATTATTCCACCTATCCCCAGACCGGGATCGGGCAGGTATTCCCCCTGTTTATCAAGGAGGCTTACCGCGTGGAGAACCACGCTAAGAACGGCCGGAGCACCAAGAGCTTTATGGATGAGGGGCGCCTTGCCGCCATTGAGGAGCGGATCGGGGAGGGGGACTTCCTCTTTATACAGTTTGGCCATAACGACGAGAAGGCGGCGGATCCCACCCGCTACACGGAGCCCTACACGACCTTTATCGAAAATCTGGGGATTTTTATTCAGACCGCCAGGGATCACGGGGCCTACCCGGTGCTGATCACTCCGGTGGAGCGCAGATGCTTTGGGGAGGACGGAAACCTGGGGCCCGGCGAGCATGGGGATTATGTGGCCGGGATGAAACAGGCGGCCAAGCGGTTTGACGTCCCGCTGGTGGATCTCTACTCCATGAGCCGGGAGGCGCTTCAGGAGGCCGGGGAACCGGGGAGCCGCAGGTGGCACATGTTTTTCCCGGCGGGGGAGTACCGCCAGCATCCGGAGGAGTCCCTGGACAATACCCATCTGCGGTACGACGGCGCAGTCAATTATGCAAGCCTGATCGCCCGGGGACTGCGGCAGCTGGGCGGAAGGTACGCGGATATCGTGCTGGATGAGCTGGAGCTGTGAGAAAGATTATGCCGAGGCAAAGAATTGACGGAAATAATTCAATTTTCAGTCAAAGGAAACAATAGTCAGATAAGGGGCTGCCGGCCGGGGGAGCAAACCGGGAAGGCATCCCCTTTTTCCCGCGTAAAATGCGGGAAAAAGTTGTGTGTAAAATGTGCAAAAAAGTTGTTGACAGAAGCCGTTCTTTTTGATAGAATAATCTTTGCCGCTGATGAGTAGTGGCGTTTTTTGGACACTTGGAGAGATATCGAAGTGGTCATAACGAGGCGGTCTTGAAAACCGTTTGTCCGCAAGGGCGCGTGGGTTCGAATCCCACTCTCTCCGCTCGGAGACCAAAGCCTCTCCTCTGCTGGTTTCGTGATTCGTTGTTTCACGATCCTGGATTTTAAGATTTTAAATAGGAAAAAAGATTCAACTTGAATGGACTTTGTTTGGAGAAGTACCCAAGAGGTTGAAGGGACACCCCTGGAAAGGGTGCAGGTCGTTAATAGCGGCGCGAGGGTTCAAATCCCTCCTTCTCCGTTGGCTTTGATCCGATTGTTTCCAGAGAACAGAATTTTGGAAAAGCGGTCAGAGCTTCACAGTACCTTGACAAATAAACAGTAATGCAGCCCTGAAAATTCCAAACAACAACGGCGGAAGGAACCGGACGCCGGACGG
>CANPWJ010000134.1 GCA_947584035.1 uncultured Acetatifactor sp.
CATCCCCGTCGTAGGAATAGGCGACGGCGCGCTCCGGATCCCAGCCCGGGAAAGAGCCGGGATATTCCGCCTCCCGGATACGCCTTCCCGCTTCGTCGTAAGCGTATCGGGTTTCGCTTCTTTTACGCCACACGGAGGAAGCGCCGGTCACCAGAAAGAAGGCGTCGTCCGTCTCCTCCGCAAGATCCGGATACGTTGTATTCATGGGCATAGAATGACCGGTGTAAGAATATTGGGTGGTTCGGGTGAGTCTGCCGGAAGAATCGTATGCGTAATCTGTAATCCCGATGCACCTGGCGGACGCGGACAGATCGTATTGCCCGGGTGAGGGCGTCTTTTTCCCCAGATAACCATATCCCGTCAGGGCGGCGGCTAGAGCGGCAATCAGAATGGCTGCCAAAATGGCCGCGCTAAGGGCCGCCCAAACGATGGGGGCCTTTCGGCCGGATGAAATTTTTGGGGCAAATTTTCGGGACAAACCGCTCACCTCCTCTGCCGCGCAGAACTGCTTTTATCCATTTTATCACGCGGCCCGCCTGGCTGCAAGGAGCGGGCGCCGGGAGGCGGATCTTTGGCAGAGAAGCGCGGCCCACGGCCTTGATTTTTGCAGACCGCTGTGATATTATTTTAACGATAACGTATCCCACAGGGAGCCCCCTTCCCCGGAAGGAAAAGTGGTGCCCGGAAGCGGCGCCCAAAACGCCATCCGGAAGCGGCACCCGAAAGCCGCAACCGGAAACAGCACTCGGAAGAGCCAACCGGAAGCGGCACCCGAAAGCGCCAACCGGAAACAGCATTCGAAAGCACCATCGGAAAGTGGCACGCGAAAGCCTTAACCGGAAGCGTCACTGGAAAGCACCAACCGAAGGTGGAGACCGCGTGGGAGCGTCGAATAGGACGGCAGAAAGAGAGGGTAATAGATCGTATGAAACAGGGTTTTGAGGAGATCGTTTCCAAGGTCAAGGAGTGCGGCAAAAAGACGGTGGCCGTGTCAGTGGCCCAGGATTCCGCGGTGCTGGAGGCGGTTCAGGAGGCGAAGGCCCGGGGGATAGCGGACGCGATCCTGGTGGGCGATGAGGCGAAGATCCGTGAGATCGCCGCGGGGATCGGCATGGATCTGACCGGCTTTGAGATCATCCATGAGCCGGATGTGATCCAGGCGTCTCTAAAGGCGGTGAAGCTGGCCCATGAGGGAAAAGCGGACATGTACATGAAGGGGCTGATCGACACCAAGAATTTCCTGAAAAGCGTGCTGGACAAGGAGGTGGGGCTGCGCACCGGCGGCGTGCTGTCCCATGTGGCGGTGTTTGAGATCCCCGGCATCGACCGGCTGCTGTTTTTGACGGATGTGGCCTTTATGACCTATCCCACGCTGGAGGATAAGGTGCACATCATTAACAATACCGTTCCCGTCTGCAGGGCCTGTGGCGTGGAGATGCCCAAGGTGGCGCCCCTGGCTGCGGTGGAGGTGGTGAATCCCAAGATGCCTGTGACGGTGGAGGCGGAGGAGCTCACCCGGAAGTGTGAGGCGGGGGAGATCCCGGACTGTGTGGTGGACGGCCCGCTGTCGCTGGATCTGGCCATTGACCCGGAGGCCGCGAAGCACAAGGGAGCCACCGGGCGAAAGATCCAGGGGGACGCGGATGTGCTGCTCTTCCCGGATATCCATGCCGGCAACCAGGTGTACAAGGCCATCGTACATATGGTGCCGGGCGTAAAGAACGGCTGCATCCTGACTGGCACCAAGGTGCCCGTGATCCTGACCAGCCGGTCCGACACCTTTGAGACCAAGGTCAATTCCATCGCGCTGGCGGCGGTGGTGGCCGAGGAGATGAAAAAGGCGAGATAAGGTGCGATAGGGCGAGGTAAGGCGAGATAATACGAGATAAGGCGAGATAAAGCGCGGCCCGAAGGGGCCGGGGCATGGGCGGAAGCGCCTTGCGGCCGCGGAACAAAAAAAGAAGAAGGGAGAACCCGAAATGTCTGTTAAAAGCTTGATCATCAATCCCGGTTCCACCTCCACCAAGATCGGTGTGTTTGAGGATGAGGAACTGCTGTTTGAGGAGACCCTGCGCCACTCCACCGAGGAGATCGGCCGCTATGCGACGATCGTGGATCAGAAGGATTTCCGCAAAAAGATCATCACCGACCTGTTGGAGAGCAGGAACTTTGATTTAAAGAGCCTGGACGTGGTGGTGGGAAGGGGCGGCATGTTAAAGCCCATCCCCGGAGGCACCTACGCGGTGACGGACAGCCTGTTGGAGGATCTGAAGGTGGGCGTGCAGGGGCAGCACGCTTCCAACCTGGGCGGCATCCTGGCGCGGGAGATCGCGGACTCCATCGGTGTGCCCTCCTACATTGTGGACCCGGTGGTGGTGGATGAGCTGCAGCCCCTGGCCCGTTACTCCGGCGTCCCGGAGCTTCCCCGCACCAGCGTGTTCCATGCGCTGAACCAGAAGGCGGTGGCCAAGCGGTACGCGAAGGAGATCGGGAAACCGTATGAATCTCTGCGTTTGATCGTGGTACACATGGGCGGCGGCGTGTCCGTGGGCGCCCACGTGGGAGGCAGAGTGGTGGATGTGTTCAATGCCCTGGACGGGGACGGAGCCTTCTCCCCGGAGCGCGCGGGGGCGGTGCCCAGCGGCGCGCTGATCCGGATGTGCTTCTCCGGCAGGTACACGGAGAAGGAGGTGTACGGCAAGTTTGTGGGGAAGGGCGGCTTCAACGCCTACCTGGGGACCAACGACATGCGCGAGGTGTCCCGGCGCGCCGGCGAGGGAGATGAGAAAGCCGCGGAGACGAAGCAGGCGTTCATCTACCAGGTGGCCAAGGACATCGGCTCCATGGCCTGCGTCCTGGACGGAAAAGTGGACCGGATCCTGGTCACCGGCGGCATCGCCTACGGCACGGATGTGGTGGACGCGCTGCGCAAGAGGGCGGAGTGGATCGCTCCCTTCACCGTATATCCCGGCGAGGACGAACTGCTGGCGCTGGCCCAGGGAGCCCTGCGCGTATTAAACGGCGAAGAACAGACCATGGACTATTGAGTGGAGCCGGATGCCGGTGAGAATCGAGGTGCGCCGTGAAGCTTGGGTGGAGGAAAACAAAAAAGAATTTCTGGCAGACCGTGTCGCCCATGAAATTTATCCTGGGGGGCTACTGCCTGATCATTCTGCTGGGGACGGCACTTTTGTCCCTGCCGGCGGCCGCGCGGGGCTCGGTCGCCACGCCTGTGACCGACTCCTTTTTTACCGCCGCTTCCGCCACCTGTGTGACCGGGCTGATCCGCTATGACACCTATTGCCACTGGACCCTGTTCGGGCAGCTGGTGATCCTGGCCATGATACAGGTCGGGGGCATTGGCTTTATGACCGTGGCGCTTCTGATTATGATGCTGGCGCGGCGAAAGATCGGCCTGGGCCAGCGTTCTCTGATGCAGAACTCCATATCCGCGCCCCAGATCGGCGGCATCGTGCGCATGACCCGATTTATCGCCCGGGGGACGTTTTTGATCGAGGGAGTGGGGGCCGCGTTCCTGGCCTTTGACTTTGTGCCGCGCTTCGGCCCCGCAAAGGGACTCTATTTTTCCATCTTTCACTCGGTCTCCGCCTTCTGCAACGGCGGGTTTGACCTGATGGGCGGGACCACGGGGGAGTTTTCCTCCCTGACGGGTATGCGGGACAACCTGTATGTCAACTGCGTCATCATGCTGCTGATCTTTCTGGGGGGACTGGGCTTCTTTGTCTGGAGCGATGTCCTGCACAAGCAGGGGCAGTTTTCCCGCCTGACGCTTCAGAGCAAAATGGTGCTGAGCATCAGCGTGTTTCTGGTGGTGTTCGGGGCGCTGGCCATGTTTTGGACGGAGTATGCGGGCAATCAGGCGGCGGGCGTTTCCCTTCCCCAGCAGGTGCTGCACAGCCTCTTTGCCTCCGTCAGCGCCCGGACGGCGGGCTTTAACACCATTGACCTGACGTCCATGACGGAGCCGGGCATCTTTGTGATGATCTGCCTGATGCTGGTGGGAGGCTCCACCGGATCCACGGCCGGCGGCATCAAGACGACGACGCTGTGGGTGCTCTGCGTCAGCGTCTACGCCACCTTTTCCAGAAAGAAAAACATTGAGGCTTTCGGACGCAGGATGGAGGAGGGGATCACCCGGACTGCCTCCTGCGTGTTTATGACCTACCTGCTCTTAATCCTGGCGGCGACCACCGTGATCTCCGTCCTGGAGGGGCTTCCCGTCCTGACCGTGCTGTTTGAGACCACCTCTGCCATGGCCACCGTGGGTCTGACCCTGGGGATCACCCCTTCCCTGGGAATGGTCTCCAAGCTGATCCTGGCGTTTCTCATGCTCTGCGGGAGAGTGGGCTCCATCACCATGCTGCTCGCCTTTTCCTCCGAGAAAAAGGTGATCCCTTCCCGCCTTCCGCTGGAGAAGATCCAGGTCGGATAAAAAAGCTGTCCTGCAAAGGAGGAATTTCCATGAAATCGATTCTGATGATCGGACTGGGCCGGTTTGGCCGGCACATGGCAAAGAAATTTATCGAGAACGGACATGAGGTCCTGGCCATCGACTCCAACGAGGAGCGGGCGGACGGCGCGGTGGGCTTCATCCAGCAGATCCTGATCGGGGACGCCACGGAGGAACGGTTTATGGCCAGCATCGGCGTGGAAAACTTCGACCTGGCGGTCATCGCCATCGGGGAGAACTTCCAGACCGTCCTGGAGATCACTGTCCTCCTGAAGGATTTAAACTGCAGATATGTGGTGGCCCGCGCCACCCGGGACGTCCACAGGAAGCTCCTGCTCCGGAACGGGGCGGACTATGTGGTCTATGCCGAGCGGGAGGTGGCGGAGCGCCTTGCCATCAAATTCGGCGCCGACAATATCTTTGACTATGTGGAGCTGACGCCGGAGATCGGCATCTACGAGATCGCCGTCCCCAAGCCCTGGCTGGGCAAGAGCATGGTGGAGCTTTCCATCCGCAACCGCTACCACGTCAGCGTCATGGCCACCAAGAAGAATGAGCACATTTTTCCCCTTCCGGATCCCCACCACGTCTTTGAGGCCAACGAGAGCATCATGGTCATGGGCTCCGCGGAGGCCCTCCAGAAACTGACCTGATCCCTATTCCCGTTCCTTCCGGTACTCCCGGGGCGATTTCCCATACACCTTTTTAAACAGATCCTTGAAATAATTGCTGTCGTTGAACCCGTACTCCAGCGCGATGTCCGTGATCGTGCTGTTGGTGGTCAGAAGCGCCGCCTGGGCGTGCTTCAGCCGCACGTAATTCAGATATTCCTTAAACCCCATTCCGGTGACCTGCTTAAATTTCCGGCTGAAATAGGAGGGGCTTAGGGAAGCCACGCCGGATACCTCCTCCAGGGTCAGCGGCCGCTTAAAATTTTTATAGATATATTTGGTGGCCAGCAGGATATCCGCGTCCCGCGCGTTCAGAAGCTCCGGCTCCTCCTCGTTCATCACGGAGTGCCGCATCAGAAGCAGCAGGACCTCCGTCAGATAGCACTGGAGGAAGATGGGGGAGTACTCGTCGATCCGGGAGGACTCCGAGAGCATCCGCCCCAAAAGTCCCTGGAACTCCTTCCGGTACAGGGCGGGGACGCTTCCCATAAAGGAATGGGTATCGGAAAACTGGCGGATCATCACATGCTCTTTCTTGAAGAGCAGCGTCACCATCTCACAGGTGGCGCCGCCGGGGTAGGTGGCGTGGTGCAGCTCTCCGGGGGCGATAAACACCAGATCCCCACGCCGCAGCTGATAGACGCTGTCTTTCAGGAGAAAGCGGCATTCTCCGTCCAGCAGATAAAAGATCTCAAAAAAGTTGTGGCTGTGATCCGGCTGCAGCGGGGAGAAATAGCCGCGCTTTCCCCGATCGATCAGGATGCGGTCGATCTCCTTCCTGCCCTTGCTCCTTTGGACTGCCATGCGGTGCTCCTTTCCCGGGCTCTGTCCGGCCCAAAACCGGCGTCCTGCGAGCCCTGTCCGGCCAAAAACCGGAGCCCCGCGGGCGCTGGTTTGGCGGACAGGCTCTGCCCCAAAAAAAGGGACCGCCCTGGGCCGGCCTTTCGGCCCCGCCCCGGCAGTCCCCCTTGTGATCCGCTTTCCCTTACAGAGGGAAACGGAAATAATTCTTCGCGTTGTTGTAGGAGATATTGGTCACGATCTCGCCCAGGATATCGTAATCTGCGGGGAACTCGCCGTTCTCCACCCAGTTGCCGATCAGGTTGCAGAGGATCCTGCGGAAATACTCGTGTCTGGTGTAGGACAGGAAGCTTCTGGAGTCGGTGAGCATCCCCACGAAGCCGGACAGGTTGCCCAGGTTTGCCAGGGAGATCATCTGATCCTGCATTCCCACTTTGTGATCGTTGAACCACCATGCGCTGCCCTGCTGGATCTTGGCCACGGCGGTGGAATC
>CANPWJ010000135.1 GCA_947584035.1 uncultured Acetatifactor sp.
CCGGTACTGCCGGAGGGGTATTTCTGGCTGGATCACCGTTCGCTCAACGAGATGCTGCAGATCAACAACATACTGAATATCCAGCTGCGAAATCTGCTGTCACTGTTGGAGGCGTGAGATGAAAATCGGGATACTGGGGACATCGGATATAGCGTACCGGCGGTTTCTGCCGGCGCTGAAAAAGTGTGCAGGTCTGACATACGCAGGCGTGGCCAGCCGGACGCCGGAGAAGGGAAAGATGTTCCAGGAGCAGTACGGCGGGCAGATCTACGACGGGTATGACGCGCTTTTGGCGGATGAGAGCATCGGGGCGGTATATGTGCCGCTGCCCCCGGCGCTCCATTGTCAGTGGGCAAAAAAGACTCTGGAGGCGGGAAAGCATGTGCTGCTGGAAAAGCCCTTTGCCACCAGCCTGGAGCAGACGGAGACTCTTCTGACGCTGGCGGAGGAGAAGAACCTTGCGGTGCATGAAAACTATATGTTCCTTTACCACCGGCAGCTGGCGCTGGTAAAGCGCTATATCGAATCCGGCGAGCTAGGGCAGCTGCGGCTGCTGCGGATGGCGTTCGGCTTTCCCAAGCGGGAGGGGAACGACTTTCGTTATAACCGGGAGTTGGGCGGCGGCGCGCTGCTGGACTGCGGCGGATATCCGGTACGGCTGGCCCAGGAACTGCTGGGCGACAGCGCCCGGGTGATTCAGGGCCGGCTTGTGGAGCCGGAGGGGTATGAGGTAGATCTTTACGGCAGCGCGGTACTGGAAAACGACGAGGGACTGTGCGCCCAGGTGTCCTTTGGTATGGACAACGCCTACCAGTGTCAGTTGGAGGTGTGGGGAAGCAAGGCCACGCTGATTGCCCCGCGGATCTTCACGGCGGGGGCTGACCTTGCTCCACGCCTGATCCTGCGCGGCGCCGGGGGCGAGACCGTGACGGACGTCGAGCCGGACGACCAGTTCCTGCACTCCATAGAGCGGTTCGTGCGGAGCGTGGAGGACGAAAACGCCCGGAAGCAGATGCGCCAGGCCATCCGCCGGCAGAGCCAGGCAGTGGACGCGATCCGGCAAGGAGGAGAGAGAACGTGAGGGCCGCCGTGATCGGAGCCAACGGTTACCTGGCACGCAATTTGCTGAAGGTCAATGAAGAGGCAAATTATGGAGAGACGGCGCCCTGCGGTCACCAGGCAGCGCATATGGATCACGCGCCCGGCTACCGGCAGATCGACATGACCCGGCAGGAACAGCTGGAGCAGGCGATCGACGGGTGCGATCTGGTGTACTTTTTCACCGGGAAAACAGGCACGATCCAGGGCTTCGACACCCCAGAGGAATTTCTGGATACCAACGAGCGGATGCTGCTGCGGCTGCTCACGGCGTACAGGGCGGTGGGCTCACGGGCGAAGATCGTCTTTCCGTCTACGCGTTTGGTGTACAGGGGAAGCGACTCGCCGCTGGCGGAGGACGCGCCTAAGCAGTTTTTGACGCCGTATGCCGCCCAGAAATATGCCTGTGAGCAGTATCTGGAGATGTATGGACGGCTGTATGGGGTGAGATACTGCGTTATGCGCATATGCGTGCCCTATGGCACGCTGGTCAGGCCGGTGTCCGCTTACGGGACAGTAGATTTTTTCCTGCGCCAGGCCAGAGAGAGCGGTCAGATCCGCATTTATGGAGACGGAAGCCAGCGCCGGACGGTGACCTATATCGGGGATCTGTGTCATGCGCTGTGGCAGGCGGGACAGAGCGCCGCGTGCGAAAACGACGTATTCAACGTGGGCGGCGAGGCGCTTTCGATCCGGGAACTGGCAGAAAAAGTAGCGGAGGCGACCGGCGCGCGGGTGGTGGAAAGCCCGTGGCCGGAAAGTGTCTGGAAGGTGGAATCGGGAAGCACGGTGTTCAATTCGGAAAAGCTGGACGAGAGACTGGGCAGCCGGCCCGCTATGACGGTTGATAAGTGGATCAGTGAGATGATGAATGGTGCGCAAGTGCAAAGTCGGGAGGATATTTATACGATGAAGGATACGGACATGAAGAGACTCGGGGGGGTATTTTGTAATCATTTGTATACCCCGGTGGTCACCGTTGTCTGCTGTGCGCTGTTTATCCTGTCTGCATACGCCGGAGCGGCGCGTAAAGGAGGAGCGGTGAGATGCGAGTGACAGAGCTGGCCCTTCCGGGGGTGAAGATCATAGAGCCCACCTATTTTGAGGACTACCGGGGCTATTACTGCGAGACCTATTCCAAGCGGACGCTGGCGGAATACGGGATCGAGTGCGAGTTTGTCCAGGACAACCATTTCCTGTGCCTGGAGCGGGGCACGATCCGGGGCATCCACTTTCAGAACGATCCCCATGCCCAGGCAAAACTGATCCGGTGCACCCGGGGCAGTCTGCTGGATATTGCGGTGGATCTGCGGAAGGGCTCGCCCACCTATTTGCAGTGGTGCTCTGTGATTTTGAGCGCGGAGAACCGAAAGCAGCTGTTCATTCCCCGGGGATTCGGGCATGTGTGTATGTCGCTGGTGGATAACACGGAGGGGCAGTATAAGGTGGACAACCTGTATGCGCCGGCGTATGACAGGGCGATAGCGTGGAACGATTCGCAGATCGCCATAGCCTGGCCGGACATCAAGGCGGTGGTGTCCCCAAAGGACGTGAAGGCGCCCACGCTGGCGGAGAGCGACGTGAACTTCCGGTACGCGGGGTGAGCGGGATGAAAAAAGCGGTAGTGACCGGCGCCAGCGGTTTTATCGGTAAGGCGCTGGTGAAGGGACTTCTGGCGGATGGCATCGAGGTCTGGGCGGTGGCCACGGCACGAGACAAGCTAAAGGAGTTTACGTCGAACAGACTCCACGTGACGGTCTGTGATTTTGCCCACTATGGAGAGCTGGGGAATATGATCCCACACGGGATCGACTGGTTCTGTCACGGGGCATGGGCGGGTGTCGCCGGGGCCCTGAACCGGCAGGCGTCAGTTCAGGCGGAGAACATCCTGGCGTCTGTGCGGGCGATGGAGCAGGCACAGCGGTTAGGAGCGAAGAAATTCCTCTTTCTGGGTTCAAGCTATCAGTACCGGATGGAGCCGATCACGGAAAATGGGAGGGAATCCTTTCTGCAGGGCAATGTGTACGGGATAGCGAAACAGGCCGCGGGAAGGATGCTGCGGGCGGAGGCGGCACGGCACGGGATCGTCTTCAACAGCGTGCTGTTCACCAACGTATTTGGCGTGGGGGACACGTCCCGGCGCTCTACCAATACGATGATCGGACAGCTGCTGGAGGGGAAAGATCTGCAGTTGATCTCCGGAGAGCATCTGCACGACTGGACATATATCGACGACGCAGTCAAAGGAATGCTGGCGGTCTTGGACAGAGGCGTAGGCGGCGCGGAATACTACATTGGAAGCCGCAGTCCGATGCCCTTCCGGGACATCATCACGCGGGTGCGGGATATCGTGGCGCCAGACGCGGCGCTGCAGTTTGGCTGTTATGAGGACAGGGCGTATATCGATTACTCCCAGATTGACCTGGAGCGTCTTTATAACGACACCGGATTTGAATGTCAGGCGGATTTTGACGAGAGTATCAGAAAAACGGCGAATTGGCTCAAAGCCAGAGATAAGGAGGAATACGAGAATATGAATGACAGAAGTACTGTGGTGAATAACCCCACGGGGGGGGTAAGTTGTAAACTTACGTTCCTGCCCGGCGTTCCGGCATATGACCATGCCGGCCTCCATATGGGAGGTGCGGCCTGATGCAGATCACAGAGCTGGCTCTTCCAGGAGTAAAGGCTATTGTGCCTACGTATTTTGACGACAATCGGGGTTACAGCACCGAGTCCTATGACGATCTGACCTTGCGGGGCTATGGGATCAACACGAAGTTCGTGGTGGACTATGAGTGCTATAACCGGCAGGCGGGCACCATTCGTGGCATCCACTTCCAGAATAACCCCCATCCCCAGGTGAAGCTGGTGCGGGTTTTGCAGGGGGCTGTTCGGGATTACATTGTGGATCTGCGGCGGGATTCTCCCACGTTCCGGCGCTGGATCTGCCAGGAGGTATCGGCGGCCAACCGTAAGCAGCTGTATATGCCCAGCGGGTACGGCCACGCCTATGTGACGCTGGAGCCGGGCACGGTGGTGCTGTACAAATTCGATGACTACTATGACCGGGAGCTTGTGCGGGCCATCCGGTGGAATGACCCGGAGATAGGGATAGACTGGGGCGTTGAGGAGCCGGTGCTGTCTCCCAGCGACAGCAAAGCGCCCTTCCTGCGGGACAGCGATGTAAATCTGACCGTGGGAGGGAACTGCTGATGAAAACGGCAGTAGTGACCGGCGCCAGCGGCTTTATAGGAGGGGCTCTGGCAAGGCGGCTTCTGGAGAAAGGCGTGTATGTATACGCCGTGGGCAGAAACAAGGACAAGTTGGACAGTTTGCGTGCGTATGGAGAGGGGACGACAGTCGTCGCCGACTTCAGTCAGTATGCCGGTCTGGAAGAAAGGATACCAGGCGGCGCGGATGTGTTCTACCATTGCGCGTTTGCCGGCGGCTTCGGCCCGGAGGCAGTGCGTGATTACGCTTTGCAGCTGGAGAACGCGAAATATAGTTGCGACGCGGCAATGAGCGCCCAGAAGATGGGCGTGAAGCGATTTGTACTGGCGAGCACAGTCAACACTGTCGAGATAAGAAGCTTTATATCGCGGGAGGACTTTGTCCCCCGGAACACGTGCATTTATTCCACCGGAAAGTTGGCGGCGGAGTTGATGGGCAAGACCATCGCGCATAGCGGTGGAATGGATTACGCTGCAGCTTTGATTGCCATGCCTTACGGGGAGGGGAACTTGGCGCGGACGCTGCCCAATGTTGTGATGGAGCAGCTTTGTGCCGGGGTGCGCCCACGGCTGATTGAGGGCAATGTCCCCTACGACCTGGTCTATATCGACGATGTTGCCGGCGGCCTGTACGCTATGGGAGAACGGGGAGCCAAGGGCAGGAACTATTATATTGGACACCGGCAACTGGACACCTTCCGGCAGTGGATAGAGAGAATGCGGGACGTGCTGGCGCCCGGTGCCGAGCTTGGTTTTGGAGAATATCCGGACGCGCCGGCTCTGGACTATGGCCTGATCGACATGGACGGACTTTACCGGGATACCGGATTT
The DNA here is from genome assembly GCA_947584035.1 of uncultured Acetatifactor sp. Taxonomy (GTDB): domain Bacteria; phylum Bacillota; class Clostridia; order Lachnospirales; family Lachnospiraceae; genus Acetatifactor. The sequence continues at coordinate 5,163 of CANPWJ010000135.1, forward strand.
GTGTGTACGGCTGATTTCGACGAGAGTATACGAAAAACGGCGGCGTGGCTCACGGTGAAAAGACGCAAAAATGAGATGGGCAGAACGGCTTCGGGGGGGGTAAGTAGGTTCCTGCATGTTGCTGCATGGCGAGGACGCAGGTCTGTATATGGCGGCCTTCTTCTGGGAGGTGTGGCCTGATGAAAACGGCGGTAGTGACCGGCGCCAGCGGCTTTATCGGCAAGGCACTGACGGAGCATCTGTTGGAGAATGGGTATCGTGTTTTCGCTGTGGGGCGTGATCTGACGAAGCTGGACAGTATACGGCAGGAAAACCTGACGGGCATCGCGGCAGACTTTTCCGCCTACGGGCAGCTTCATGAGCGCATTCCCTGCGCGGATATCTTCTTCCATCTGGCCTGGGATGGTGCATACGGTGAGAAGACGGTGGATTACAGGGTACAGCTAGAGAACGCGCGATACGCCTGTGAGGCGCTTGTACAGGCGGCGGCTATCGGCTGCAAGAAGTTTGTGCTTGCAGGCACGGTGGCGGAGCTGGAGATTCTGGAGCACATCGACGAAAACGTGTGTCACCCACGGGGCACATGTATATACGGGGCGGCAAAGCTGACGGCGGAGATGATGTGCAAGACGCTGGCGGCCCAGAAGGGCATTGGGTTCAACTGTGGACTGTTTGCCAATATCATCGGGCCAGGGGATTATTCCCGGCGCTCCACAAACAGCATTCTGCACCAGTTTTTGCAGGGACAGGCGCCGAAGCTGGTCAAGGGCGACGGACTGAACGACTGGCTATACATCAAGGATGCGGTACGGCTCATACGGGCCATGGGCGAGCAAGGCGTGGACGGCAAGACCTATTACATCGGCCACACCGACCTTTGGCCGCTGCGCAAGATCGTGGAGAGAGCGCGGGATGTGGTCGCTCCGGATCTTCCGCTTGTTTTCGGCGCGGTGCCGGACGCGTTTTTGACTGATTACAGCTATATATCCACGACTGCCCTCTATGAGGACACCGGGTGCAGGGCGGAATACAGCTTTGACGAGGCGATCCGGCAGACGGCGGCGTGGGTAAATACATTGAGATTCTGATAGGGAAGATAATGCGTATGGAAAAGATCATCGTAGTAGGCAGCGGGTTTTCGGGGGCGATATTGGCCCGGAAAATCGCGGAGGAGCTGGAGCG
>CANPWJ010000136.1 GCA_947584035.1 uncultured Acetatifactor sp.
CACGATGTCCAGCGCCGTGTAGGGCCTCGGGTGTCCCACGTGAAGTCCCTGTCCGGACGGATAAGGGAACTCCACCAGCGCGTAATATTTGGGTTTGGAATGATCCTCGGAAGTGCGAAACGCCTTCTCGTCATCCCAGATCTTCTGCCATTTTGCTTCCACCTCGTGGTGGTTGTAGGGTACTGACATATTCTCTCCTCAAGTCCGATGCACTTTTTTGATCCTCATCGGCATCCATGATTTACTCACAAAAACTAACACCTATTTTAGCCTTTTTTGAAGAAATGTCAAGAGCGGAATTGCATGTCTCCTGCGTCAGGAATTGCATGTCCCGCGCGTCTGCGCTTCCCGCGTCTACCGGTCCGCCGGCACCTGGTACAGGATCTTGTACAGCTTCACCCCGGCAACCCCCTGGTCAAAGCGCATGGTCCCGCAGTCGATCACTTCCACCTGGTACCGTTGGATCACATCCGGCTCAAACCACTTGCCTCCCCAGGAGATCAGATAGATGGGATCCCCATTTAAAGCCTCCCAGTCCACATCATCTATGTAGACAAATTCCGCTTCCCGCAGATGGCTGCCGTACAACACCTGGAAGGTATCATAGTTATAGAGCAGCTGCTTCTCGCCCCGGACCTGCTCCAGGACGGCATAAGTATCGTCTATGTAGGAATTGTTGTCCAAAAGCTCCGCCCTCTGCACACCGAAGGAGGACAGGGCAAGGACCGCAAGCCAGATGGCAAAGGGATACGAGCTTGCAGGCGGTTCCTCCTCTCCCGTCCGGTACGAATAGATCACCGCCAAAAAGAGCCAGAAGCCTCCCAGAGCCGCAAACACATATCGGTCATCCCAAAAATGCTCGCTGGCCGTGGCGATCAGTCGGCACAGGACATAGGACAAAAACAGGTTCCCAGCGCACATGGACAAAAAGAGCATATCCTCCCTGCGGTACTGTTTCCGGCGCACCCACAGCAGACACAGCCCGAGGAGAAACAGCGCGGTCACCATCAGAGAGGAACCTTCGAGATCGCTGGCAGAGATCCAGCGGCACAGCTCCCCCAGATCGAGCTGACCCACATCCACTCCTCCGGTCGTCCCCATGCGCTCAAAGGAGCGCACTACCACGAGGATCCAGGGCAGATAGGCCGTCACCGTGGCCGCACAGGCCAGGAGGAAGGTCTTACAGGCTTTCCGGTTCCACAGAAGAAGCCCCGCCAGCAGATACCCGTAAATGACCGCCAGGGGAACCGCCGTAAAGTAATGGGTATACACGCCTCCCAGCGCCGAAAGGACAAAGAGCAGCCAGTCCGCCTTCCGGCCGCTGTGCAGGATGTCATAGGCAGACAGGGCGCACCCCGTGACAAAAAACAGCGCCATGCTGTACATCCGGATATTGACGGCGTAAAACAAAAGCTCCGGCCCCAGCCCGATTGCAAGCTGAAAAAGCCCCGCAGCCGCCATCCCCCAGTTTTTGCGCACCTTCGTGACGCCCAGCAGCATCGTGCACACCGTGAAGAACGCGGACATCATTTTCAGCGCGAACACACCGGTCCCAAAAACTGCTCCAAACATCCGGAGGACCAGGTAATACAGAGGCGGATGAATGTCCTGGGCCGTCATGCGCACCATCTCCGTAAGATTGTATCGCGTGATCAGCTGGATGGAGTATGCCTCGTCCCATTCTACAACTCTGGTATGGGACAGACAGGCCATCAGGCACACGATCACGCCGGTCTCCGCAAGCAGCAGGGGCGTCTGCCAGCGTTTCAACACCTCCCACAGCCTGGTTCGCCCGGCCGCCGCCTTTCTCCGCGGCCAGACCGCTGCCGCCGCACAGATGAAGAACGCCCACAGGCACAGGATATTTCGGCGGCTCAAAGGCACCCCATAGCGAAAATTCAGAAGCGCCTGTCCCTCAATCAGCGCATCGCCCATAAAAAACTGGAGACATCCGGGCGCGTGCTGCCCCTCCTCCCGGGTATAGATCCCGTAGAGCTCCCCTGTGAGCCCTTCCTCCGGAGAAAGGCGGAGCTGATACGTCTCCCCGGTGCGGAGCCATTGACCGATGGGCACTCGATAAAAGGAAGCGTCCGGCAGCGTTTCAGCGTCTATCCCGCGCGAGACGAGGACGCGATCCTGTCCGTCCAGGAGCTCCAGCCGCAGCGTACCCTGCGGCTGCCCCCCCGAAAGACCCAGCGCAAATTCCACGTCCTCCAGCCGGGCGCTCTGCGCGGTAAAGGTCTGGACAAAGGGAGCGTCCCCGCGAATCGTCTGTTCCGTCTCCTCATAGGCGACCCCCAGGGCGGACGACAGGTCGATCGTCCGCCGGATCAGGCAAAAGGGCCAGACACACAGCATCAGCAGGATCCCTGCCGCTATGATTATGAGTTTGACCGCGCGGTCTCTTTTAATCGTTTGTTCCATCTTTCGACTCCCGTTCTCTTACTGTTCTTTTCTTACTGCTCTTTTTTCTACTCTTGTTTTTCTGCTCTTGTCTTTCTGCTCTTGTCTTTCTGCTCTTGTCTTACCGTTCTTTTCTCTTACTGCTCTTTTTCCGTTCTTGCTTTACTACTCTGTCTTTCCGTTCTTCTCTTCCTGCGCAAGAGAAAAGCGGCAGGATCCGTCTCCATATGCCGCTTTTCTTTTCCTTCTTTTATTATTTTAGCGTTTCCGCCGGATCTGTCAAGGGATCAATCCCCGCCGTTGTTCTCGGCAACCTTGGCCGCCCTGGCCGCAACCTCCTTCTCCTGCACGTCGGAAGGGGTCTGCTCATAGCGGGCAAACTCGTAGGCGTAATCGCCCCGGCCGCCGGTCATGGAGCGGAGATCCGTGCAGTAGCCAAAAAGCCCGCTCATGGGAATGTCCGCCTCGATCACCTGCTTGCCGCCGGGCGCGGGATTCATGCCGAGCACACGGCCGCGCCTCTTGTTTAAGTCTCCCATGACATCGCCTGTGTACGCGTCCGGAACGGTCACCTTCAGGCTCATAATCGGCTCCAGAAGAACGGGCTGCGCCTCCATAAAGCCTTTCTTAAACGCCTGGATCGTCGCCACCTTGAAGGCAAGCTCGGAGGAGTCCACCGGATGATAGGAGCCGTCGTAGAGGACCGCCTTCACGCCGACCACGGGATAGGCCGCCAGAGGCCCCCGTTCCACCGCGTCCTGCAGACCCTTCTCCACCGCCGGGAAAAAGTTTTTGGGAACGGCCCCTCCGACCACCTCCTGTTCAAAGACGTAAGGGGTCTCCACATCCCCGGAGGGTGAGAACCGCATCTTCACATGGCCGTACTGCCCGTGCCCGCCGGACTGCTTCTTGTATTTGTACTCTACGTCAGACTGCTTCTTGATGGTCTCCTTGTAGGCGATCTTGGGACGCTCCAGATCCACTTCCACCTTGTACTCGTTGAGCAGTCTGCTCACCACGATCTCCAGGTGCTGGTCGCCCATCCCGTAGAGGAGGAGCTGATGGTTCTCGGAGTCGTTCACCACGCGCAGGGTCAAATCCTCGTGGGTCATCTTCTGCAGCGCCTGGGAGATCTTATCCACATCCGCCTTGTTCCTGGGCTTGTAGCGCATATAGGTGTAGGGCGTGGAAATCTCGAATTTGCCGTACTTGATGGTGGTCGCCCGGGTGGAGAGGCTGTTGCCGGTCCTGGCCGCCGTGAGCTTGGCAAGAGCACCGATGTCTCCCGCGTGGAGCTCGCTCACCTCGATGGGCTTGTTGCCCTGGAGCACATACAGCTTGCCGATCTTCTCCTCGATGTCGCGGTCCACGTTGTAGAGCAGGTCATCCGTTTTCAGCACGCCGGAATTGACCTTGATCAGAGAGTATTTGCCGATGAAGGGATCCACGATCGTTTTCCAGATATAGGCGGATTTCGCCTTGGAGAAATCATAGTCCGCGTGGTAGATCTCGTTGGTTTTCATGTTGATGCCGGCCACCTGGCGGTTTTCCGGGCTGGGCATGTATTTCACGATATCGTCCAAGAGGGTGTAGATGCCCTGGCAGAGCGTGTTGGAGCCCATGGTCATGGGCACGATGCTGCTGTCGCACACATTGGTGCGCAGAGCCGCGCGGATCTCCGACTCGGAGAACTGTTCCCCGCTGAAATACCGCTCCATCATCTCCTCGCTGGTCTCCGCCACCGCCTCCATCAGGGTGTCGCGGCAGATCTGAAGATTGGCCTTATTGTACTCCGGCACCTCGCAGGGAACGACCTCCTTGCCCTCCCAGCGGTTCCCGGTCTCGGTGATGACGTTGACATATCCCACAAACTTCTCATTCTCACGGATCGGCAGGTTGAAGGGAGCCATCTTCTTGCCGTAGAGGGCGGTCATGTCCTCCACCACCTGGCGGAAGGAAGCGTTGTCCACATCGATGTTGGACACATAGACGAAGCGCGGGAGTTTGTATTTCTCACACAGCTCCCAGGCCTTCTGGGTGCCGACCTCGATGCCGGACTTGCCGTTCACGACGATGATGGCGGCGCCGGCAGCGCTGACCGCTTCCTCCACCTCTCCCACAAAATCAAAATATCCCGGAGTGTCGATCACGTTGATCTTATAGCCCTCCCATTCGATGGGGATCACGGAGGAATTGATGGAGAACTTCCGCTTCTGCTCTTCCTTGCTGTAGTCGCTCACCGTGTTGCCGTCGGTCACCTTTCCCAGGCGGGAGGTAATGCCGGCCAGATAGGCGAACGCCTCCGCCAGACTGGTCTTTCCGCTGCCGCCATGGCCCAGCAGCACCACATTCCGAATCTTGTCAGTTGTGTAGATGTTCATATTCCGTCCTCCATTTTTTCATTTTAGGCATCCCGGCAGACCTTTGTTGGAATTTTTTGCCCCTATGTGACTATTTTACTAAATATTCTTTCTTTTTACAAGTAATTGTTAGTACTTTTGTCTCTTTTTTCATTCTTTTCGTTCCGGATGTCTGTTGCTTTTCGTGCTTTAAAGTGGTATCGTGTATAGAAAGATCATTTATTCAAAGATTTGTTCAAAGGAGAATCGGATCCATGGAAAGCATTACCTGCGGCTTTATCGGACTGGGACTGATCGGAGGCTCCATCGCCCGGGCCATTCGCGAGACGATCCCCGGGGCTTTGATCGTCGCCTACGACATCGACCGGGAGGCTCTTTCACTCGCCCTGGCGGAAGGCGTGGCGGATATCGCCGCCTCTTCCATCGACGGGCACTTTACATCCTGCGACTATCTCTTTTTATGCGCCCCCGTACAGAAAAATGACGAGAACCTTCAGGCGGTGAAAAGGGTGCTCTCCCCCGGGTGCCTCCTGACGGACGTGGGCAGCGTAAAGACCGATATCCACCGCGCCGTCCAGGCAGCCGGTCTCTCCGGGCAGTTCGTCGGCGGACACCCCATGGCGGGCAGCGAGCGCGTGGGGTTCGCCCATTCCAGAGCCGTCCTTCTGCAGAACGCCTACTATATCCTGACACCCACCAGGGAGGTTCCCCCCGAAAAGGTGGAGGGGCTTCGGAAGCTGGTGGAACGCTTGGGCGCCCTGCCGTTATTGCTCGACTGGGAGCAGCACGACTATGTGACGGCCGCCGTCAGCCATCTGCCCCACGTGATCGCCTCCTCGCTGGTCAGCCTGGTACGGGACAGCGACGGAGCCGACGGCATTATGAAGCGGATTGCCGCCGGCGGCTTCAAGGATATCACCCGGATTGCCTCCTCCTCCGCCGCCATGTGGCAGCAGATCTGTCTGACCAACCGGGAAAACATCCGGGCCCTTCTGTCCGATTACATTGACTCTCTCTGCGAGATACGCGGTTTCCTGGACCGTTCGGACGCGGATTCCCTCTACCGGCTCTTCGACGGCGCAAGGATCTACCGGGATTCCTTCAGCGACCTCTCCAGCGGTCCGATCAAACGCACCTACACCCTGAAGCTGCGGACGAGCCGGGCGCACTGGCGGCCATCGCCGCCATTCTCGCGCAGAACGCTATCAGTATCAAAAATATCGGGATCGCACACAACAGAGAATATGAAGGCGGTGTGCTCCGCATTGAATTTTACGAGGAGGAAGCCGTGGAGAAAGCGCGCCATATCCTGCTCGAAAGGGGCTATCAGACCGCGGACGCGCCTAACGGCGCTTCCGGCGCAGGCGGGTGATCACATGCCTCCCGGCCTTCTCCAACAGGAGGCAGACCAGGATGCCGCACACGCCCCCCACAGTGTCCAGCAGCACGTCGGAAAAGCTCCCGTATCTGCCGGGCACGAACCGCTGGTGCAGCTCGTCCGCAGCGGCCGAGAGAAAGACCCACACCGTCACGAGAAGGTACAGCCTTCTGTCCC
>CANPWJ010000137.1 GCA_947584035.1 uncultured Acetatifactor sp.
GCACATACGACACCGCCGCCGTGCTGAGCCCCAGTTCCGAAGCAATATCCGAAAGCCGCACTTTTTCTTCCATGTCACACCTCTTTTCCGCTTTCCGAAAGGCGGGTATATGAACAAGACGGTTTTGAGCAGATCCCGCGTATCTGGTTTGTCGAGGTATCCCAGCCCGGAATGGTCAGGCTCTTTCTATCTTTGCCGGCCCACTCTGCCTTCCCCACTTGATTTCCGTACGCATCATACAGAGTCGTCGTATATTTGTTTCGTTGCCTATCCAAAATGGAACGGAATAACCATATCAAGAAAAAATGCAAGAACTATACTAATTATTCCCATTCGCACAGAGCTTCTCAGGGTTTCTCTCCTCAAAACAATAAGTCCCACCATAAAGACTGCCAGTTCTAAAACAGAGCGCGCTTTGAAATATCCCCACCCATATACAAAAGTCATGTTGAACAATCCTGCTAAAATCAATATCGATAACATAAATGCCAGTTTGCTTTTCCCTTTCGCATACCAACAGACAAATGCTAGGAACGGAGAAATAATGGCAAAGCCAAACCAAATCATAGCGTAACTTCTTGGGAAAAACCCCGCGACATAGTTTGAGTACAAATAGTAACTGGAAACCATACCGACAAAAAATACAAAAACATTAACGCTTGCTCTTTTTGCAGAATTACTATAAATAGAAATACACAGTGCAATCAATACCCAAATTGCAAAACGCCCAAGAAAATTATGAACATCTAATGCTCCATCTATCGCCATAAGGACATTTGGAAGTTTCGCTTGACGAAAATCCAAAAATTTTGCAAAGGTGCCTAAAACTATTCCTAAAAATAATATCCCTGCAGAATTCCTAATTTGTCTATTAAGCGGTATTGCATTTTCAGCACATCGTATATCATTCAAAAATTTCAAACTTTATCTCCTCCGTTTTATACTCTCCTGTCAAAACCACTCTGAAGCATACTGTGATCATTTCCAGACACATTTCCCAGCACAGTCCCCGTGCCGGCTTTCAGCGATTTTCTTGCCTCATAAAAGGCTTCGCAGCTTCATCTTTAATGTCGGCGCTTTTTCCAAAAACCTTTAGGAATTGAATCTATATTCCGGGAAGCTCACCTGGATCGTGGTCCCCTTTCCCGCTTCGCTCTCCAGCTCCAGGGACGCCCCGTGCCGGGCGACAATATGCTTGACGATGGCAAGCCCCAGGCCGGTGCCTCCCGTGGATTTGGAACGGCTCTTGTCCACCCGGTAGAAGCGCTCAAAGATCCGCTCCTGGTGCTCCTTCGGGATGCCGATTCCCGTGTCCTTTACCAGAAGCAGGGTCCCCCGCCGCCGGTGGCAGACCTGGACGGTCACGCTGCCGCCCTCGTTGTTATAGCGGATGGCATTGTCGCAGAGATTGTACAAAAGCTCCTCGATCATCTGCTTATTTCCCAGGATATAGCTCTCCCGCGTGCCCAGAAGCGCTATCGTCACATGATGCTTCTCCGCGCTCAGCGCAAGCATCTCCACACAGGCGGAAGCCAGATCGTACAGATCCAGGCGTTCCATGCTCCACTCCCGCTCCGTCCCGTCCAGCTCCGACAGGCGGATGATATCGTTGATCAAAGTCAACAGGCGTCCGGCGCTGTTGTGAATACCGTGCGCAAAACGCACCACGTCCTCCTGCTCCGCCATCCCATTCTCGATCAGCTCTGCGTAGCCGGAGATCGCGGTCAGAGGCGTCTTTAGCTCGTGGGACACATTGGCGGTAAACTCCTGGCGCATCTGCGCGTTTTTTACAATATCCTGGTGCTGCTTCTGGATCATCCGGACAAAAGGGGTCAGCTCCTCATAGCTGCCGCTGTCGTTGTACTCGTCCAGATTTTCGGCCAGACGTTCGATGGGCGAGATCAGCTTGACCGTGAGGACATGCGCCACCAGCATACAGAGCGCCATGAGGATCGCTAACACCATTCCCACAAAGGGCAGCGCCCGCGCAAAAATACTGTAGATGCTCCCGGCATCCTTCGCCACGCGCAGGACGCCTCCGTCCTCCAGCCGCACCGCATAATAGAACGTGCTCTCGGACAGGGTGGCGGAGCGGCGCACCGCCCGTCCCTCCCCCGTGGCAGCCGCTTCCGCGATCTCCGGCCGGGCGCCGTGGTTCTCCATCCGGCTCTGGTCCGCCTCGCTGTCAAACACGACATTTCCGTCCCGGTCCGTCAGCGTCAGGCGCATACCGTTTCCGGCAATCTCCTCCCCCAGGCGCTCCACCTGTCCGCTCTGTGCCTCCTCCTTTACCAGCAGCACGAACGTGCGCAGATCGTCCAGGATCTGCGCACGGAACAGCTCATAATAGACCAGCGTCACAAAGACGACAGTGAAAAAAATAGCCAGCGCGGCAATCAGCACCAGCATCCGGTAAATCTTTTTCTTCATCCCGATACCCCCTGCGCCAAAGCGCATCCTGCCATGGTTTCCCGGACACGCCGCCTCCGCTTCAGACGTTCATCATATACCCTACGTTCCGGATCGTCTTGATGAGCGAACCGTCCTCCTTCAGCTTCTGCCGAAGAGTCTTGATGTGCATGTCCAGAGTCCGGGACTCCCCCTCGAAATCCGTCCCCCAGATCCGGTCCAGGATCACTTCCCTGGTGGTGACGATCCCGGCGTTGGTCATCAGAAGCTTTAGCAGCTCGTACTCCTTGTAGGTCAGCTCACAGGGCACATCCCGCACATAGACAGCGTGGCGCTCCGTGTCCAGCACCACCGGCCCCAGCCGCAGGACCTTCTCCCGCTCCTGCGTCCTTCCGCTCCTGCGGAGCAGGGCCTTCACCCGGGAGATCAGCTCCATGACGCCGAAGGGCTTGGTCATGTAGTCGTCCGCACCGATGTCCAACCCCTTCACCTTGTCGATCTCCGTGGACTTGGCCGTGACCATCAGGATGGGGATCGTCACGGTATCCTCCCGCAGACGCAGCTTTTTCACAATGTTCAGCCCATCCTCGTCCGGCAGCATGACATCCAGAAGGATCAGGTCGGGAAGCTCCTCGTTCAGGGCCCCGTAAAACGCTTCCGCCAGGGAGAAGCTCTCCACCCGGTATCCCACGTTCTTTAGGGCGAACGTCTCAATCTCCTGGATATTCTTATCATCCTCCACCACATAGATCAGCGCCATGTCCTCTCCTTCCCGCCGCGGTTCTCCGCGGGCTCCGCTCCAAACGCTCCCCGTCTCTTAAATGTAAACGCTTCCCCGCCCCTTTGCAAGCCCTATTCTGCCGGAACACCATGACCTTTCCGCCAAAGTCTGCGTTGTCCTTCCGCTTCACCGTCTCCAGATACGCATGGGGGTCAAATTTTCACCGGAAAACGGCTGTCCAAAAGCCCCAGGTCGCCCGGCTCCTGCGGAACGAGGCTCCGGCATGTCCTTCGCGGGGATGGTCAGGCAGGCAAGCCTGACCAAAAGCTTTGAGAACGGTAGAAGGCAGACGGTGGCGGAAAGATTGAAGAAACTGTGCACCGCCGCGACGCCAAAGGGGGTTGCCGCCTCGCCAAGAAAAGGAAAGGGGCGCACGGCGTTGACGATATAAAATACCGCCATGAACAGGGCCGTCCCGATCACATTAAAGTACAGGTGGACCAGCGCGGTGCGCTTGGCGTTTTTCGAGGCGCCGATGCCGGAGAGCAGGGCCGTCACACAGGTGCCGATATTCTGTCCCATGATAATGGGGATCGCGGCGCTGTAGCTGACTGCCCCGGTCATGCAGAGCGCCTGCAGGATCCCCACCGAAGCGGAGGAGGACTGAATGGCCGCCGTCAACACAAGCCCTGCCAGCATTCCCAAAAGCGGGTGGGAAAAGCGGGTGAGAAGGCCGATAAATCCCGGCACGCCCGCCAGCGGTTCCACGGCGCTGCTCATGATGTCCATGCCGAACATCAAAAGCGCAAATCCCATCAGGATCGACGCCAGATCCCGGTGTTTCTCCCTGCGGGAAAAAAGCTGCATCGCCACGCCCCCGATGGCCAGGATGGGAGAGAAAGAAGTGGGCTTTAACATCCGTATCCAAAAGGCGTCGGAGCTGATCCCCGCAAGCCCCAGGATCCAGGAGGTCACGGTCGTGCCGATATTGGCGCCCATGATGATCCCCACCGCCTGCTGCAGACGCATGATACCGGAATTTACAAACCCTACCGCCATGACCGTGGTGGCGGAGGAGGATTGGATCACGGCGGTCACGCCCGCCCCCACCAGCACCGCCTTTAGGGGGCTTCTGGTCAGCTTCTCCAAAACGCGCTCCAGTCTGCCACCGGACAACCGCGAAAGTCCCTCTCCCATCAGGTTCATCCCGTACAGAAACAGGGCGAGTCCTCCGATCATCGTGAGAAGATCAAAAAAGCTCATAGCGTTCCCTTGCCTTTCAAGGTCTGCGGCCGCGGCCGCTCCCACATACTTCCACTTCTATAGTAGGACCCCCATGTAAAATGTATAACCGCCCTATGTAAAATTTATGTAAAGTTTCGGTAACTCCTCAGTAGAGCTTCACTCCCCGCATATCCCCGGTGGCCTGGAAGATGGCCCACTCCCCGATGTTGACCGCGTGGTCCCCGATCTTCTCCAGATACTTGGCCGCCATCAGGGTATCCACCACCTTATCCGCGTCCATGGCGCGCTTTCGGATGGCCTCCATCATGGCCTCCTTGACCCGGTTAAACAGATCGTCCACCACGTCGTCCTGCCCGATCACCTCCTCCGACCGCTGCACGTCTCCCTCCGAAAACGCCTCCACCGCCTGAAGGAGCATCTTTTCGACCTCCTCCAGCATTGGGGAGAGGAGCTCCTCACACAGGCCGCCCCCGGAGGTCTGCCCGGTGGGCTCCAAAGCTTCTCCAAGGCGCAGATACAGCTCCGCCAGATCCGCCACATGGTCGCCCATGCGCTCCAGATCCGTGACTGCCTTCAGCGCCGCCGTCACCTGGCGCAGATCTCGCGCCACCGGCTGCTGCCGGGTGAGAAGCGTGAGGCATTTTGCCTCTATGCCCCTCTGCATATCCGTTATCTGACGGTCATTGTCGAGAAGCGCCCGCAGCGCCTCATCATCCCTTTCCCGGATCGCCAGGAGAAGGCGCTCATAGCTTGCATGGACCCGCTCCCCCATCTCCGCGACCTGATTTTTCAGGGTTTCCAGTTCCTGTTCAAAGATCCATCTGGGTGACATTCCTGCTCCTCCTAACACTTATCCGAACCGCCCGGTGATGTAGTCCTCCGTCCGTTTGTCCTTTGGTCTGGCGAACATCTCCTGGGTGGAGGAAAACTCCACCACCTCTCCCACCAGGAAAAAGGCCGTATCGTCCGACACGCGCGCCGCCTGCTGCATATTGTGTGTGACGATCACCACCGCGTACTGTTTTTTCAACGACTCCATCAGCTCCTCGATCTTCAGGGTGGAGATCGGATCCAGGGCGGAGGTGGGCTCATCCATCAGGAGCACCTCCGGCTCCACCGCCAGCGCTCTGGCGATGCAGAGCCTCTGCTGCTGCCCGCCGGAGAGCCCCAAGGCGGACTTCTTCAGCCGGTCCTTCACCTCGTCAAAGATGGCGGCTCCCTGCAGCGCCCTCTCCACGATCGCATCCAGCCTGGCCCGGCTCCGGATCCCGTGGATCCTGGGGCCGTAGGCCACATTGTCATAAATGCTCATGGGAAAGGGATTGGGCTGCTGGAACACCATTCCCACCCGCTTGCGCAGGACGGTGGTGTCCACCTGCCTGTCGTAAATGTCCTCCCCGTCCAAAAGCACCTTCCCCTCGACGCGCACATTCTCCACCAGATCGTTCATACGGTTCAGGCACTTTAAAAAGGTGGACTTTCCGCATCCGCTGGGGCCGATCAAGGCGGTGACGGCGCGATCCCTTATGGTCATATCGATATCCTTCAGGGCGTGGTTTGGCCCATAGTGAAGGTTTAATCTGCTCACGGAAATTTTCTCCGTCATGGTCTGTCTCCTCTCCTTCCGCTTTTTGGGGCGGCCGCGCCGCTATGAATTTCTGCCCTTGTCCGGCTTAAGACGCTCCGCCGCAAGCTTGGTCAGCAGGTTGATGAGCAGCACGATCACGATCAGCACACAGCCGATCCCAAACGCGATATCGTATTCGCCGTGCTGCATCCGCAGATACAGCTCGATGGTGAGCGTCCCGCCGGATTCCATCACCTTGCCGAACAGCTTTCCAATATCCGCTGCCACATGGCCCGTAAGGTGCGGCAGTATGTACGCGCTTCCCGCCGTAAACAG
>CANPWJ010000138.1 GCA_947584035.1 uncultured Acetatifactor sp.
GAGGATCGACGAGATCAATATTTTGCAGGCCACCTACGAGGCCATGCGGGAGGCCATCGGTAAGCTGGATCCTCAGCCGGATCTGCTGCTGAATGACGCGGTGACCATTCCCCGGGTGGAAATTCCGCAGGTTCCCATCATCAAGGGGGACGCGAAGAGCATTTCCATCGGGGCGGCCAGCATTTACGCCAAGGTGATCCGGGACAGGATGATGGTGGAATATGACCGCGTGTTTCCCGAATATGGTTTTGCGGACAATAAGGGGTACGGGAGCACGGCCCATATCGCGGCCCTGAAAAAGTACGGCCCGACGCCCATACACCGGAGAAGCTTTATCGGAAATTTTGTTTGAGATCCCGTCGGAGGACGGGAGCGGGGAGGTTCGCGTGAAGCTGCGGGTATTTGATCAGAAGAAGGATTATGGGGCGGGCGCCGCGGGCAGGACGGCAGCGGCCGGCTCCGGAAGGAGCCTGGGGGCGGTGCGCCCGGGCTGGCAGCTTCGGTCCCTTTCGCCGGGGCAGACCCTGCAGGGGGAAGTGGTGTCCCGAAACGGGAACGAGGTGCAGATCCGGCTTTCGGACGACACGGTTATGAACGCCAGACTGGATCAGAATATGAACCTGGAGCTGGGGAAAAGTATGACCTTTGAGGTGCGCGGCAACGGGGGAACGCTCACGTTAAGCCCCCTGTTTGCCAACGTGGCTACGGATCCCACAACGCTGAAGGCGCTGGAGATGGCCTCTCTCCCGGTGGATGAGACGACGGTCAGCGTGACGCGGCTTCTGATGCAGGCAGGGCTTCCCATCGACCGGAATTCCCTGCAGCAGGTCTTTCGGGAGATCAACGCCTACCCGGAGGCCAATCCTGCGGATATCGTCGATCTGCACCGCCTGGGGCTTGCTGTGACGGAGGAGAATGTGGCGCAGATCGCGTCCTACAAGAACCTCACGTATCAGCTGACCGCGGGCATGGACGAGGTGATGGGAGCGCTGCCGGAGACGCTTTCCGGCATGGTACAGGCCGGGGACGCGGAGGGAGCCGCGGTACTCTACGGGGAGCTGCTGCGTCTGGTGAGCGGAGAGCTCTCCGCCATGGCGGGGGAAGAGGCCGGAGCGCTGCCGGAGAGTTTGTCAGAGGGAAGCCTCCCGGCCGGGACGGTTTTGGGAATGGCTGTCCCGGAAGGGATCCCGGAGGGGGATTGGGGAATCCTTTCAGGGGGAGAAATGTCCGGAACGGTGATCGTCACCGAGGAGGGTACGGTTTTCCCCGGAGAAGGGGCCGCCTCCGTGCAGACGGGCGGGGAACCTGCGGCGAACAGCGCCGCGGGGCAGACCGGTACCGCGGGTCAGCCCGGCGCCGCGGGCAGGGCGGAAGCCATGACCCAGGCGGTGGAAGCCTTCGGGACTGCGGGGGCGGCGGAAGAGGAACAGGTGTCCGGGACGCGCTTCTTTTCAGAAAATGACAGACTGCATCTTTTCCAGGAACTTTCTGACATTAGTGTCAAATATACAGGACAGACACCGCCAAAGGATCTGCCCTTTGCGGCGCTTTTGCGGTATGCGGGGCAGCTTTTGCAGCGGGCCTCCGCGGAGCATAACCAAGGGCTGATGCGCTCCCTTCTGGACAACGGGACACTGAAGGAGGCGTTTCAGCGGGGGATGGAGAGGCTGACCACGCTGGAACCGGAGGAGGTGGGAGAGTCCGGACGGGTGGAGGAGCTGTATCAGCGCCTGGACCGGCAGCTGAAGGGGATGGCCCAGGCGCTGGAGGAGGCGGGACAAAGCTCCGGCAGAGCTTACCAGGCCACAGCCAACCTGACGCAGAACGTGGATTTCCTGCATCAGCTCAATCAGATCTATGCCTACGTGCAGCTTCCCCTGAAGCTGCAGGACGGAAACGCCCACGGAGATCTCTATGTCTACACCAACCGGAGGAGCCTGGCCGCCGCGGATGGAAAGGTCAGCGCGCTGCTCCATCTGGACATGGAGCACTTAGGGCCTGTGGATGTCTATGTGGCCCTGCAGAATGAGCGGGTGAGTACCAGCTTTTACGTGCGGGATGACGATATGCTGGACTTTCTCATGGAGCATATGGATCTTTTGACCGAACGGCTGAAGGAGCGGGGCTATGACTGCAGATACAGTATGCAGGTGCGCGGCGAGAAGCCGGATGCGGACGGTGGACAGCCGAATGGCGGCGTCCATGCCCTGTTGGAACAGGAGGGACATCTGCTGCTCTCCCAGTACGCGTTTGATGTGCGCGCGTGAGGGCGGGAGGCCGGATCCGAATCGTGTGTGCCCAGGCTGGGGAGGCGGAGCGAAACGTGTGACGGCAGGAGGCCGGATCTGGACTGTGTGCGCCCGGCCGGGAAGGTAGAGCGAAACGTATGACAGCAGGAGGCCGGTTTTGGACCGTGTGCATCCGGCCGGGAAGGCGGAGCAAAACGTGTGACAGCAGGAGGCCAGATCTGAACTGTGTGCGCCCGGCGGGAAGGTAGAGCGAAACGTATGACAGCAGGAGGCCGGTTTTGGACCGTGTGCGCCCGACCAAGAAGGCAGAGCGAAACGTGTGAGGGCGGGAGGCCGGATTTGGACTGCGTGTATCCAAGATGAGAAGGCGGAGCGAAAATCCGGACAGAAGGGGTGAGAACAACGCAGGAAAAGGAAAAAAAGGAGAAGGTCAAACAGGCCATCGCGCTGGAGTACGACCCGTCGGAGACGGCCCCCAAGGTGATTGCCAGCGGCCGGGGGATCCTGGCGGAAAAGATCATCGAGAAGGCGAAGGAGAGCGATGTCCCCATCCATCGGGACGACAAGCTGGCGGACACGCTGTCCCGGCTGGAGATTGGGGAGATGATCCCGCCGGAGTTGTACGAGGTGGTGGCGGAGATCCTGGTTTTTGTGGACTCTATGGATAAATTGAAGTCTAAGATCAAGTGATCGGAAAGGCGGCCGGTACATGAACAAAAGACAGATCGGCACCTGTGGAGAGGAGACCGCCGCGGCGTATCTGGCCGCCCGGGGCGTGCGGATCGTAGAGAAGAACTTCCGGAGCAGACAGGGAGAGATCGATCTGGTGGGATACCACGGGGAATACCTGGTGTTTGTGGAGGTAAAGTACCGGGGGAGCGCCCGGATGGGTTCGGCCCTGGAGGCGGTGGATCTCAGGAAACAGAGAAGGATCTGCCGGGCGGCGGATTACTATCGGTATCTGCACAGGCTGGGGGACGACTGCCCGGTCCGCTATGACGTGGTGGCCATACAGGGGGAGGAGATCCTGTGGATCCCCAACGCCTTTCCGCACAGGAGCGGCAGAGCCGGATAGGCTCCGCGGAAGGGCAGAGGACTTGAGAAAATAGAAAAGCGCAGAAAAGCAGGTTCGCAGGTTTCGCAAATGTCTGCAGAAGTGTAGAACAGAAGGGTAGAAGGAGAAGCGTTATGTATCCGATCAGGCGTGCGGTGAGAGCGGACGGGGAAACCGTCCGGCAGAACAGCTTTCCCCCGGGGGAGGCGGCAGGGGAATATCTCACGTTCCCGCTCCTGGAGAGAGGCGGCGTGGCGAAGCATTTGTTTACCACCCGGCTGGGCGGGGTGAGCAGCGGCCCGCTTGCGTCCATGAATCTGGGATTTAGCCGGGGGGACGATCCGGAATGTGTGCTGGAAAATTACAGGCGGATCGGCCGGGTCCTGGGAGTCTCCCCGGAGAAGATGGTGTTGTCCCATCAGACCCACACCACGCGGATCCGGAGGGTGGAGGCGCAGGATGCAGGCATGGGGATCGTAAGGCCGTCGGATGATTCGGACATTGACGGACTGGTCACGGATGTGCCCGGTATTGCGCTGGTCACCTCCTATGCGGACTGTGTTCCGCTGTACTTTGTGGATCCGGTCAGGCGTGTCATAGGGCTCGCACATTCCGGCTGGAGGGGCACGGTAGAACGGATGGGAGCGCATATGGTGGAGCGCCTGAACCGGGAGTTTGGGTGTGAACCCGGAGATCTGCTCGCGGCCATCGGGCCGTCCATCTGTCAGGACTGTTATGAGGTCAGTGAGGATGTGGCGGAGCGCTTCCTGGAAGAGTTCGGGGAGGATGCGGCGGAGGGCGGCGTCCTTCAGAGGGCGGTGGATGAGAGCGGTTACCGGGGAGGCACCTCGGGGAAGTACCGCCGTCTGACAGAGCCGGGGGCGGCGCCCGGCAAATATCAACTGGATCTGTGGAGGGCCAATCTGTTTGTGCTGCTGGGGGCCGGGATCAAGCGGGAGCATATCGCGGTGACCGATGTCTGCACCTGCCACAATCCCCAATATCTGTTCTCCCATCGGGCCAGCCACGGAAAGCGCGGAAACCTCTGCGCCTTTCTGATGCTGCGGGAGACCTGAAAAAAGAAAAAGCGTGGGAAGCAGAAGTGTAAGAAAAACAGAAGAAGTAAAAGAAGTAGTAAAAGAAGTAGAGAAGAAGAGTGTTACGTGAATGGGTAACTTTCAACAAAAATATAAGTAAAGGCTAAGGTATCGCGGATACATGCCTGTTTCGCAAGGGAATAGAGAGATCCTGCTGTACTTGAAGAGGCAGGCAATGTGAGTTGTCTGCGAAGTGAGGTGGTATCACGAGATGACGGCTCGTCTTTATGGTTTCATAAGGGCGGGCCCTTTTTTATGGCCGGAAAAGGAGGCAATACATGATTGCGGCACAGGAGCAGATCAAAATGATCGGCAAGGGAATTGACACTTTGCTAAAAAAGGCGAATTGATGGAAAAGCTGCCGTAGCTGCCCGTTAGGGCGGGTGAGACGGTGTATGACGCTGCTGCAAAGCTGGTAGGTATGGGGCTCGTGGCAAGTAAAATCGAGGTGTACAGTAACACATACTTCATTTTGTTAATTTTTGATTTCCTTGTGGAGATGTGATAAAATTATTACAATCTTTTCAGGAAGGTATCGTTTAAGCAATCGGAGTCTCTTAAATAATAGTTTTAGATATCAGTGGATTAAAAATGGAAACGCAGACAATTATGTGATGTCGCAGATAGTCAGTCCACTTGTGGAGAGTAGCAAGCTGAAAATGACAATACCGGATAAACCGAAAAGCCCAAATCAGAAGTTTGTCGAAGTGTAAATGAAACCTGCTTTACAAGAGGAAAAGCGCATGAAATCTTTCAGAAAACAATTATTTTCCTATCTAAAAGAAAAGTATAATGCTTCGCCGGAATACTTGTGGAGTCGATATCCTGGCTATGCGGTTTTTCGGCATGGTGACAATCAAAAGTGGTTTGCACTTGTCATGGATGTGCCGGGAAATAAACTGGGGTTGGAAACGGAAGAAGTTGTGGATATTGTGAATGTGAAAATCGGGGATCTTTTTCTTGCGGATATTCTGGTGCGGCAGGAGGGATTTTTCAGGGGCTATCACATCAGAAGAGGGAACTGGATTTCTGTTTCCCTGTATGGCGCGGTTGGATTTGATGAGATCAGCAAGTGGGTGGATGAAAGCTATCTTGCAACGGCCTCTGCAAAGACGAAACGGGCCCTCAGGCCTGCGAAGGAATGGATCATCCCGGCCAATCCGAAGTATTACGATGTAGAAGCGGCATTTTCCAGAGAGCGTGAGATTGATTGGAAACAAGGGAAGGGAATTAAAACGGGGGATACCGTTTTCATGTATGTGGCAGCTCCCGTATCGGCGATCCTCTATAAATGCAGGGTGACGAAAACGGATATCCCTTTTCAGTTTCACAGTGGAGATGTCAGCATGAAAAGCCTTATGAGGATAAAACTGCTGAAGCGCTATAGACCGGATCAGTTTACTTTTGAAGTGTTGGGCGAAGAGTATGGGATCCATGCAGTGAGAGGGCCGAGAGGGATTCCGGAAAGTTTAAGTGAAGCGCTGAGATCGTGAGAAGCAGCTGCAAGGCCTTTTCGCGTGAAACCGATCACATAGTTTTTTTTAGTCCCTTTTCTGAATTGTGGGTCTGGTCGAAGCCCTGCCTGTTTTGGTATGCGCCCCGATAGGTATGGTTGATTTTTAAGTTTCTAAAAAAGGGATGGCGGAACAAATTTAATGGAAATGTGATATGTAAATGAGCATGATTGTGGTATTATGTTAGTGGAACAAATCTTGTTCCCTTACATGGTTTCACACGAATTTACCTTTGCCCTGCATCTGATCAGGGCAAATACAAGGGAAAATTGCAGAAAGTGCAGGAAAGAAAATGAAATTATTATTTATGATTGGAAATGCCGCTG
>CANPWJ010000139.1 GCA_947584035.1 uncultured Acetatifactor sp.
GAGCACATTTCCGAAGCGGACTGCGCAAAATCTTGTATTTGATTTTATTTTTTTGTCATCATGCGGTGTCCAACTGTCCTCCGGCTGATGCGCATGGAGAGCTCCGTCAGGCTTTTTAACTTCACCGCCTTTACGATCCCGATCCCCTTGATCCGGGTCAGCTCCTCCAGGGACACGTCGTACAGCCCCAGAATCCCCTCCCTGGGGTACCGGGCCAGCGAGAGCACCTGCTCCGCCAGCTCCACGGCGCTCTGATCCCGGGTGCCCGTCCGGAGGATGATCGCCAGAAGCTCGCTCTCCGTCAGGCTCTCCGCGCCAAACCGCAGAAATTTCTCATAGGGCATATCCCGTTCCTTTTGCAGCTTCTGTTCCTTTTGCTGTTCCCTCATCTGTCCCTTCCGCCTTCTCCGAAGCGCACAGACAAACAAAGGCCCCTTCCATTATTTCCTATCGGATAAAACGGTATACCACAAAGGCGATGATCACCCCCACAACGCTGGCGATGGTGATCCGGATCTTAAGCCCAAAGGTCACGATGAGGAACCCCATATCCAGCTCCACCGGATTCGTGAGCCCAAAGGTCTGCCCGTAGTTCAAAAAGGTACCGTCAAAATACGTTCCGATAAACGTACCGATGACAAAGCCGATCAGTACCAGAATGGTCAAATACCAGTTGATTCTTTTCAATGTCCAAGCCCTGTCTTTCTTTGGTGTTGTCCGAAAGACCGCCCCTGTCCGGGGAGACCTTCCTTCATACGCCCTTTTATGTTACCACAAAATGGTGAAACTGTACACAAAATTCATAGAATTTATTTTTTGTTTTTTCCATTTTTTTCTACAAAAGCCTCTTCTGCCTGACAGATTGCCGCAATTTGTCCCATGGATACGACCCCTTTATCCGCCAGGGACTGAAGCGATCTCAAAATGCCGAATTTGGCGTGGGGCCAGGTGAGCCCTCCCTGGAAATACACCGCGTAGGGAGGCTTGATGGGGCCGTCCGCGGAGAGCTCGATGGAGGAGCCGGACACGAAGGCTCCCGCCGCCATGATGACCCTGGCGTCATACCCCGGCATGTCCCAGGGCTCCGGCTTCACATGGCTGTCCACCGGAGCGGCCGCCTGGATCCCCTCACAGAAGGCGACAACGCCCTCCGGATTTCCGAAGGTCACCGCCTGGATAATGTCGTGCCGGGACTCTGTCGAATCGGGCACCACGGAAAAGCCCAGCCGCTCGTAAAGGTTTGCCGCAAAGATGGCTCCCTTCAGCGCGGAGGCCGTGACCGTGGGCGCCAGAAACAGCCCCTGATAGAGCAGCGGCAGCACTCCCAGGGAGGCGCCCACCTCCTTCCCCAGCCCCGGGGAGGTCAGACGGCGGGCGGCGTTTTCCACACATTCGCTCCTTCCGGCAATATAGCCGCCGATGGGCGCAAGCCCGCCGCCGGGATTCTTGATGAGGGAGCCCACCACCATGTCCGCCCCGGCGTCGGAGGGCTCGGAGCGCTCCACGAACTCGCCGTAGCAGTTGTCCACCATGCAGATCACATCGGGCTTCAGCCCCTTCACAAAGGCGATCAGCTCCCCGATGCGCTCCACGGAGAGGGTCGGCCTGGTCTGGTAGCCCTTGGAGCGCTGGATGGTCACCAGGCGGGTCCGGTCACTGACCGCCCTTCGGATGCTCTCATAGTCAAAGCTGCCGTCCTCCCGCAGATCCACCTGTCGGTAGGAGACGCCGTACTCCTGCAGGGAGCCCCGGGAGGGGCGGATGCCGATGACCTCCTCCAGGGTGTCGTAGGGCTTGCCCACCGGGGATAAAAGCTCGTCTCCGGGGCGCAGGTTGCTCATCAGGGCCAGGGCCAGGGCGTGGGTGCCGCAGGTGATCTGGGGACGCACCAGGGCGTCCTCCGTATGGAACACGGAGGCGTACACCGCCTCCAGGGTGTCCCGCCCCAGGTCGTTGTAGCCGTATCCGGTGGTCCCCAGCAGACACGCCTCGCTGACCTGGTTCTCCTGCATGGCCTTCAGGACCTTGAGCTGGTTGTACTCCGCCACGGCGTCGATGGCCGCAAACCGTTCCCGGAGGGACGCGAGGATCTGCTCGCCGAAGGCGAGGATCTGCGGCGAGATGCCCAGGCCCTCATAGAGGGCAGACAGGGAAGGAGGCACGGCGGACGGGCCGGACGGTGATTGGATGGATGATTGGGTGGATGATTGGGTGGATCGCATGGTTGATTACCTCTCTTTTGGAATAATTTGTGGGGTGGGACAAGACGGCAGGATCCCGCGTTCTGTGAGGAGGGCCAGCATGTGGGCGAGGATCTGTCCGTCGTCCCCGGCAAAGAGCTGCCGGTCCAGCCAGATCACGTCCGGCTCCCTGCGAAACCAGGTGAGCTGGCGTTTGGCAAAACGACGGGTATCGCGTTTGATCCGGCAGACGGCCTCCTCCAGCGTCCCCTCCCCGTCCAGATAGTCCAGAAGCTCCTTGTAGCCCAGGCCCTGCATGGAGGTCATGCCGCGCTTCACTCCCATGTCCCGGAGACGCCGGACCTCCTCCAGGAGCCCCTGCTCCATCATGGCGTCCACCCGCTCCTCAATGCGGGCATAGACGCGGGCGCGGTCGTCGTTTAGGACAAAGTAACAGGCGTTGTAGGGGCTCTTCCTGGCGCGCTCCCTCTCGTTGTGCCCGGAGATGGGCTCTCCTGTCAGCCGATAGTACTCCAGGGCGCGGATGATACGCTTTTGGTTGTGTGCGTGGATGGCCTGTGCGGAGGCCGGGTCCACCCGGGACAGCATCTCGTGCAGGACGGACGGCCCCTTCTCGGCGGCGAGCCGTTCCAGCTCCTGCCGATAGGGCGCGTCCTCCTCGTTTTCGGTAAAATCCACAGCGCGCAGCACGGACTGAATATAAAAACCGGTGCCGCCCACCAGGATGGGGATGCGCCCTCTTTCATAGATACCGGACAGACATTCCTCACACTTTCGCTGGAAGATCACCACATTAAAGGTCTCCCAGGGCTCCAGCACATCGATCAGATGATGCGGGATATCCTGCATCTCCCGCGGCGTGATCTTGGCGGAGCCTATATCCATATGACGGTAGACCTGCATGGAATCGGCGGAGATGATCTCCCCGTCCACTGCCTTCGCCAGCGCGATGGAAAGACGGGTCTTTCCTACGGCGGTGGGCCCGGTGAGGACGATGAGCGGCCTCCCCTTTGCGGCTTCTCCCATAGGGCCGCCTCCTTTCTGACACAATCGTTTTGCGGCCGATCAAAAAAGCCCCGGCCGGGATAGAATAGTTCTATCATACCACGACCGGAGCTCTTTTTCCATTTTTTTCTGCACGGAGACCGCCCTTTCGGGATCACTCCAGATAGTACAGGTACACATCCTCCAAATTGATATCATGGTCCACCCTGGGAAATTCCGGCGGCAGCTCCTCTCCCACGATCCGCAGGATCAGCCCGTCGCTTCGCTGCCGTATGGCGCCCACCTTATATTTTCCGCGCAGCGTCTGCGCCTCCTGCGGGGTGCAGACTACCTCCGCCACCTTTCCCCGGATGCTCTCGATTAGCTTCTGCGGCGTATCCACCATGAGGAGCTTCCCCTGGCGCAGCAGCATGACCTGATCGGAAATACACTCGATGTCACTGACCACATGGGTGGCAAAGAGGATAATCCGGTCCTTGGCCAGCTCCGCGATATAGTTCCGGATATTGATGCGCTCCTTGGGATCCAGACCGGCTGTGGGCTCATCCAGGATCAGGATCTCGGGCTCGCCGAGAAGCGCCTGTGCCAGCAGGATCCGCTGCTTCATACCGCCGGAAAAGCCCCCCACCTTGGTCTCCGCCTTTTCCGACAGATGCACCACCTCCAGAAGCTCCCGGATCTGTTCCCGGGCCTTCCTCTTGGGAATCCCCTTTAATTCCGCCATATACCGGAGGAATACCTCCGCGGAAAAATCATCATAATACCCCTGCTCCTGCGGCATATATCCGACAATCCCCCGGAAACGGCTCCCCAGCTTCAGGACATCCTCCCCGTCGTAGAGGATCTGCCCTCCCCGCTCTCCCGCGTCCCGCTTCACATTGTCCGTGATCAGGTTGATCATCGTGCTCTTCCCGGCGCCGTTGGCCCCCAGGATGCCATACACGCCCTTTTCAAAGACCATGGAAAAATGATCCAGTGCCGTCACGCTCCCGTAAGTCTTGGTCACATCCTTCAATTCCAGCCTCATACCTCTCTCCTCCTGTCCTTTCGATTCCATCTACCCCAATATCCGCACCAGTTTCTATAGGATCCGGCAATTCCCGCGAGCAAAAGGGCCAGCATCCCCGCACAGGTCACCATCATCACAGAGACAGGCGCAAAGAGCAGCTCCAGGACCTCGATCAACGAAAAAATCACAATCAGAAACGGCACATACATCAGATTCCGGATCCTCCTCCAGGAGGTGATCCAGAACGCACAGGCCGCGCCTCCGGCCACCGTCAGCCAGCGGAACAAAAGCTGCAGGAGCAGGAGCTGCCAGATCAGCAGATGCTCCCGGTTTTTCTCCAAAAAGGCCAGACTTTGGATCGGCGCATCCAGGTAAGTCAGGCGGTATTTGTGGATCAGGTATCCCCACATCCCGCCATAGGCTATGAGCAGCGCCGCCGCGATCGTCCCAAAGAGCGCCCCTGCCTTCTTTCTCCAGAGCCAGCCCCTTCCCCGGCCCGTGCTGCGAAGCAGCGCGGACATGGACGCCTTCCGCTCCCGGTCAAAGGCCTGTACCGCCCACAGGATCGCGGCCGCGTTCAGCAGAAGCACCATCACACACTCCCGCAGCTTCCCGTTCTCTCCGATCAGCTCGGTGTAGCCCCGGTCCGACATGGCATAGATCTGGATCCCCTGCCTTTTGAGCACGCTCTGCATCCGCGTCCGGGCCTCCCGGAATTCATCCGTCATGTGCCGCAGGGACTCCGCCTCATCCATCAGGAAACCAACCTCCGAGATGTAATCCATGCTGACCTTTTCCTCCCGTATGAGCTGCATGAGCTGATCCGCCTTCTGGATCTTGTCATTCTGCCTCTGCTCCAGCGTGGAGGTATAATTGTTAAAGAGCGTCCAGCGGCTCCCGCCGAACCTGCGGTAAATGTCGTCCATCTCCTGATACAGGGTAGGGATCGTCACCTCCGTCTGCCGCTGGATCCATACGCTTCCCGCAAAGAAGAGCACCAGAAGCAGGACTCCCTTCTGCGAGAACAGAATCTTCCAGAGCTCCTTTCCGAACGTCCCCGCCGCAGCCAAAAGCCGCTGGTTCCTCCGCGTGAGCCCCGCCGTGAGCTTCCGAAGAACCGGGCGCTTTTCCCTCGGATAGCTCCTTCCGTACACCAGCACCGCCGCCAGGAAGGAGAGCAGGAACAGCAGGATCTGCGCCGTCTGCAGGAGGAACGTGGCGGAGACGGCGTTCCCGAACAGGTTCAGGTTCTTGTATTCCCGATCAAACGTGCCGCAGTCAAACAGCACGAACAGATTGAGGTAGCGCAGCATGTTCCATCGGTCAAAGACCGCGATCCGCACCCGGAGCTGCCACTCCACCACCAGGATCCCAAGGAGCAGCGCCACGCTGAAATTGCGGTCCGGCACGACGGTAAACACACAGTAGGACAACAGCACCAGCGTGATCACCGCCATGCTGCCCCGCAGGGCGAACAGGGCGAGATAAGCCCCCTTTGACAGCGGGCTGGGGTACAGCGCATACTCGCTCAGCGTCTGTATGTAGCCGCCGAAGTCGTCCGCCCCGTACAGCAGACAGGCGATGGCCAGATTGCTCAAAAACAGGAGCAGATAAAATCCCGCCGTCAGCGCGGCCAGGCCGAGCCCTCTTCGAAACGCCATACTATAGCGCCCCCGCTTCATGGCATGGGTAATCATCCACATGCCGTTGTCCCGCTCCCGCAGAAGCTCATAGATCACATAGAGCAGAAACGCGTATGCGAACAGGGAGAGATAGGGATAGGACAGGATATGCTCCGTAGCCTTGTCGTGATCCAGCGACAGGGTGATCCCCTGAAGCCCCGCAAACTCCCTGGCCGTCCGCTGGATATTCCGGTAGGAGTAGCTGTCCTCCTTTTGAAAGATGCTGAAATGGCTGGTGCTCTGCGCATTGTCCAGGATGGCCTGTATCTTCTCCGGAAACGCCGCCAGATACCGGGCCTTCTGGTAGATCTCCGCGGCGTCCCGCTCCCCCTT
>CANPWJ010000140.1 GCA_947584035.1 uncultured Acetatifactor sp.
CTTTCGCGCGTGGGTCGCCGCGAATTCACTGTCCGATCGGTTGAAATAGTCATAGCTGGAGGGATCTGTATCGTCCCAGGTGGTGTCCACATTATAATAGCCGCCGTCCAGCTTTACAATGTTCCAGGCGTGATTCTGCCCGGAATAGCCGGTGCAGTAATAGCAGGGGATCCCCAGCTGCTGCAGCAGGTACTGGTATGCCCTGGCGTAGCCGGCACAGACGCTTTTCCCCTCTGCCAGCGCACTGTAGGCGCTCTGGTTCATGGGCGCACCGGGATCATAATCCACCACCTGGATCAAGGCATCGTGCACATACCGCTCCTTCCCATAATCGTCCGCCAGCGTCTTGGCACCACTTAAAATGCGTTCCACCGCCTCGTCAAAAACCGTCCTTGCCTCCTCCAGGTTTGTGGCCGTATCGTTGTACCGCAGAGTGATCTCCACACATTGTCCCGCTCTCGTGTATTTGCAGGAATAGCTGGTCTGCAACCAAAACAATTCCGGATGATCGTTGTAGACCGCCTCAAACACGTTTTTCAGCTTCGCGGCAGTCACCTCCACCGCGGGCGCAAAGGATTCCGTCAGATCCTGAGCGTTGGCGTAGATCTGGCGGTACAGCGTCTGCATGTCCGGCTCCAGCATATCGTAGTACGGGTACAGCGTGCCGTCAAACGAAAGTCCCGCGCCGTCCGCTCCGGTGGTCAGCGTGCTCTGCAGCGTATCCGCCTCGGTGTCTCCCACCTCCTCCAGCTCCTCCTGGACGGGGGTATAACCGTTCCTTCCGTTCACGCTCTCCGGGGCGGCCACATCCTCCTGAGGGGCTACATAACTGCTGTTTCCCGCCCTCAAACCGCTCTCCGGGTCATAGGCCGTCTGCCCGTCTCCCGAACCGGACACATCCTCCTGTTCCTCCTTCAGGGCATCCTGAAGCCCCAGGAGCCCTCCGATTCCTTCCTGGCCGTCTCCTCCGTACAAAACCCCTGCCACCGACTGGGTCATGGACGGATTCAGAGCACAAAACAGCATCGCCAGACAGAGAAGCATCACCAATATGCAGATCCCGTAAAATGCCTTTTTAATGATTTTCAAACCGCTGCCCTGCCTTTCCGATCCTTCCGCTTGCGAAAACATCCGTCTTTATGATACCGCGACGCGCCTTCCTTGTAAAGAAGATTCCACTTTCTTTCGATGCCCTTTCTTCCGATGACGCCTTCTTCCGATTCCCTCTCACG
Source organism: uncultured Acetatifactor sp. (assembly GCA_947584035.1). Taxonomy (GTDB): domain Bacteria; phylum Bacillota; class Clostridia; order Lachnospirales; family Lachnospiraceae; genus Acetatifactor. Next base: position 1,233 of record CANPWJ010000140.1, read on the forward strand.
GGGCAGCCTCCAGGCCGTCCGCCGAGTAACGGTTGGAGGCGTTCCATAAGATCCACTCCTCATACCCGGCATCGTACACCGCCTGGATCTGGCTCCGGATCTCCTTCCCGCCATAGGGGATATGGCCTTTCACCCAGGTGGCGGTAAACGCCTGGAGCCAGGGCCGCACCCTGGCCCGCTCCCCCTCGGGCAGAGCGGAGAGCTCTTCCGCGGACTGGGTCAGCGCCGCATACACCGTCTCATAGGGCTGGGCGTCCGGCACCTGCAGCCCGAACACCTGATTCTCATAGTGGGAGGGATATACCATGGGGGAGAGCACATCCAGCGTGCCGCCCAGCGCCACGTAATCCTGCCCCACCCGCTTCACATCGGTCTCACTTCCGATGATGGTTCCGAACACATCCGCCGTGATCAGCGCACCTTTCGCGTGGATGCGCCTGGAGGCATATTCCAGGAAATCCGCGATGGCCTTCTCCTTGGGATATTCCTCCATGTCCACCCCGTAGTCCGCAGCGTCGGCCTCGCTGCCGATGGGGAAACGGACATAGTCAAACTGGATCTCATCAAACCCTATATCAATGGCCGCCTCCGACACCTGTGTCAGATATTCCCAGACTCCCTCCTTGTAAGGGTTCACCCACGCCAGCCCGTAAGCGTCCGTAAAGAGCGTGCCGTCCGGATTGTACAGGGCCAGCTCCGGCTGCCCCTTGGCCAGATAGGGATCCTTAAAGCACACGATCCGGGCGATGGTATAGATGCCATGCTCTTTCAGGGTCCGCATCAACCCTTCCATATCCGGGATGTAGCGGATACACGCCCCCGTTTCCTGGACGGCGGGAAGCTCCATCTGATAGGTGATGTTCCCCTCGTCGTTCTTCACGTCGATGACCATGGTATTCAGTTCCGTCCCGTCCACCAGCGCGATCAGCTCCTCCATGGCGGCGCTGCCCGCCCTGGGCCCGGTCACGTAGATGCCCCGGACCACCGGACGATCCCGGAGCCAGGGAGCCTCCTCCCCGTCCCGGTTTTCCCGCGCCGACATCCGCCCCCGGTCTATGGGCTTTCGGATTCCGGCCTTCAAGGCGGCTCCTTCTGTGCCCTGGTGTCCCGCCTCCAGGCCTTCCGTTTCCGTTCCCGGGGTGGCTCCTTCCGTCCCTAGGCTTTCCGCCTCCTGACCTTCCGCTTCTGTTCCTAGGGCAGTTCCTTCCGTGGCCTGGTGTCCCGCCTCCGGGCCTTCCGCTTCCGTTCCTGGGGCAGTTCCTTCTGTGGTCTGTCCTTCTGCTTCTGTGCCCGAGGCGGCTCCTTCTGTGCCCCTGCTTCCGGCTTCCGGATCCCAAGCGGCTCCTTCCGCCCTCTGGCTTTCCGCTTCTGCCTCCGCTCCGGGCAGGGACTCCGCCACCAGGGTGGCGGCCGCCGGGGCAGTTATGGTCCGGCAGCCCGTCAAAAGCAGAGCCCCCATAAGCAGCAGCGCCGCCGCGCTGCCCTTTCGCAACAACCTTCTGTTCATTCTGTCCTCATAAAGAAAGGAACCCGCACCGGCAAGCGCCGACACAGGTTCCGGAATCATTGACTTTACCGCTCGCTGGCAGTCATGTTATGTACCACATGAGAAATGTTATCTATGGTCTTGGAAATCTGCTCGTTGAGCTGTCTGCTCTCCACGGACAGATTGCCCACCTCCTTGGCAACCACCGCAAAGCCCTTGCCGGCGTCTCCCGCTCTTGCCGCCTCGATGCTGGCATTCAGCGCGAGAATGTTCTGCCTCTGCTGGATGCGGTTCAAATCGGCGGTGTTCTGCTGGATATCCCGCACCAGCCGCTCACAGTCCGCAACACCGGTGGTCAGGCTCTCGATCAGATTGCCACTGTAATGTCTGGTATACTCCGCATTGATATAATTGTTCAGGACCTCTCCCAGCAGGTTGGCCGACGCTGTGATCGCCTCCTCCGTCCGCACGTTCACCTTGTCCAGCGCCTTCAGATAAGCGTCCTCGTCCACGCCGATCTCCCGGGCCACCTTCGCAAACTTTTCCTCGTCCGGATGCTCCGGAAGCACCTGTCCGCCGATCACGGAACCGACCTTCTCGCCGTTCACCACCAGGTCGATGCCAAAATCGATCAGCCCGGCATGACAATGGTACACACCCTTGCCCTCCCGGTCACACTGTTCGCAGCGACGTCTGCCCTCCTCGCTCCCCCGCGTCAGTTTAATACAAAAATCCGTAAAGTTATAGCACTCAGAGATATATTTCCCGTCGAGGCCCACCGCAACGGTGGCCAATCCAGTCGCCTTAGCCCAGTTGGACATAATCTCTTCAAATTTCACCATGTCAGTGAAGTCCTGAATCCTCATCCCTATCTCTTTCTCCTTTACTTATCCTGCTGCGGCGCCCCGAACCGCGTCCCCCGCATCCGTCAGATGCCGGCGGGAACCGGGCGGCTCCATCCATGGCATTATTATAGCATTTTTCTGCCGGGAAGTCAAACCTTTCGCGCCTTCTTATACACCCTTCTTATACACCCTTTTTGCGGCCGCCGCGGCCCGGGAAATCGCCGGACGAAACGGCCGCAAAAACAGCCACACGCCCAGCAGGATACGGTACAAAAGGTTCCCCGTGGAGATGTATCTCCCATTCCGGTAGATCCCCGTCAGGATCCCCTTCATCTGATCCGGACGCAGAGGCCCCTCGATCTCCGTCTGATTGTCCCCCACCATGTAGAAGCCGTCCTCCCGCTTTTTCCAGACACGGTGCAGCACCAGGATGCTCCCATCCCTGCGGTAAAGGGCCACGTCCCCCCGCCGCAGCGCGGACGCCTCCACGGGTGCGACCACCGCCTCATCCCGGCCCGGAATAAAAAGCGGGTACATGCTATACCCCTGGGGTTTAAACTGTATGGCCTTCCCCGCCGCAAGCAGGGCCTCGATATCCTGTTTCCCGCTCCTTGCGCCGTCCGGTTCCCTGTCTGTCCGATGCTCCATTCCGCTCCCCCTGTCCGGCTGCTCCTTCGGACGCGGCGCTTTCCGCCTTCATCCTACCGCCCAAAGCCGCGCCGCCCATGCTCCGGCGTCCGGCTCCTGTCCTTCCGGCTGCCGTGTTGGCGCGCTTTCCGGCGCCTTACCGCTGCCTTCATCCGTCCAATGATACGGCCGCCTCGCCGCTTCTATTTTCTGCCCCTTCATTATAGCATTTTCCTCCAAAAAATGCTATAATAACGTGAAAAGAACGTCGTGCAGAGCGGAGGGTACAGATGAAACGTAACAAATGCTTTCTATTGAGAGAAATCGGACAGGTTCCCTATCTTCTCCCCTTTGGCCAGGCCATCGCGGATCAGCAGAGAGGGTGCAGGATCAATGAGACCGGCGCTTACCTGTGGCGTCTTTTGGAGCGGGACACCACGCCGGAGGAGCTGCTGGAAGCGCTGGCGGCGCACTATGACGCCTCCCGGGAGGATCTGCCGGGACTAAAAAAGGATCTGGAAGAATTTCTCAGCACCCTGCGCTACTTCGGGATCCTGGTGGAGGACGGCCCGGCCTCCGTGGATGCTCCCTTTGTCCGATACCTGCGCGCCGGAGGACTCAACCTGAAATTTGTGGGGATGCCTGTGACGCTCCCCGAGCAGTTTGACGGCTTCGGCTGCGGAGAGCCGTCCCATGTCCATCAGGCGATCTGCATCCACCCGCGGCGGCCCAGGCGGCACATCAACGGGGAGCTCCTCATCCGGAACGAGGAATTTGCCCTGATCGACGCGGATTCCCAGTACCTGCTCCTCTTCCCCTCCAGCAGCCAGATCCTGGAAGCGCGGCTCTTAAAGGACGGCTCCCGGGTGGATTTCTACTGTATCCCGCCCTTTGCGGAACGCTTTCGGGAGGAGCTGTTTCACGCCATCCGCATTCCCTTCCTCTACCTGGCGCAGCAGCACGACCGGGTGATCCTGCACTCGGCGTCCCTTCTCTACCGGGGAAAGGCATGGCTTTTCTCCGGCCCCTCGGGCACCGGAAAGTCCACCCACACAAACCTGTGGCACGAACGCTTCCAGACGCCGCTCTTAAACGGCGATCTGAACCTGCTGGCCTGGGAGGAGGGACAGCCTCTCATCCAGGGGATCCCCTGGTGCGGGACCTCCGGCATCTGCGATACCGGCACACACCCGCTGGGCGGGATCGTCCTGTTAAAGCAGGCCTCCGACAATCATCTGCGGGAGCTCTCCGCCGACGAACGGCGCCTGATGGTTCTGCAGCGGCTGATCTCCCCCGCCTGGACCGCCGAGCAGCACGACCGCAATCTGCACTTTGTGGAGCGGCTGGCGGATGCCATCTACATAACGCGGTTTCACTGTACCAAGGAGATCTCCGCGGCAGAGATCATGCGCGGAGCCATCGACGGATATCTGGAGACACAGCCCGGAGGTAGCCTATGAAAGAACAGATACAACACATCCTGAAGCGTATCCGCGAGGGTATGCTGCGGGACATGTGGCGGGAGACACTTTGGATCTATGCCTACGCCAGGCGCTACTGGCTGGCCATGATCTTTTACACCCTGCTCGGGCTCACCGGCACCCTGATTTCTCTGGGAAGCAGCTTCCTGTCGCGGGATCTGGTGGACATTATCACCGGACACCAGACGGGCGCTCTGCTTCAGACGTTCTGCATGATGGTGGGCGTCAATATCGGCAACCTCTTTTTGAACCAGGTCACCGGATTTGCCTCCAGCTGGATCAGCATGAAGGTGGACGCGGAAATCAAGTCGGACACCTTTTCCAAGATCCTGGTCACCGACTGGGAGTCCCTCACCACCTACCACACCGGCGATCTGCTGACCCGCTGGGGCTCCGATGCCTCCAATATCTCCAACGGCATCCTGAGCTTTATCCCCAATTTGATCATCAGCCTGTTTAAATTTATCAGCGCCTTCGCGGTGGTCATCTGCAACGACGCCTCCTTCGCCGTGTTCGCCCTGATCGGCGTCCCCTTTAGTCTGCTGCTCTCCCG
>CANPWJ010000141.1 GCA_947584035.1 uncultured Acetatifactor sp.
GCCCCTTCCGTTTGTAAGCTATGGTCTGACCTCGCTGCTGAGCCTGTATATGGGGATTGGGGTTGTATTGAACGTCAGGCTCCAGGCAGGGAGAGGCTGACCGTTTTCAGGATATAGTATCTATAGAGAGGGTATATGCTTATGAATATTGCGCTGATCGCACACGATGCGAAAAAGAAGCTGATGCAGAATCTCTGTATCGCGTACCGGGGGATCCTGAGCAAGCATGAACTGTATGCCACCGGTACCACCGGAAGGCTGGTCGAGGAGGTGACGAACCTCAATGTCTATAAATTCCTGGCCGGACATCTGGGGGGAGAACAGCAGATCGGGGCACAGATCGAGAACAACCAGATGGATCTGGTGATCTTTCTGAGGGATCCGCTGACGCCCAAGCCTCACGAGCCGGACCTGACGAATATCGTGAAGCTCTGCGATACCTATAATATCCCGCTTGCCACCAACCTGGCCAGCGCGGAGCTGTTGATCAAGGCTTTGGACAGAGGAGATTTTGAGTGGCGTGAGATGTACAAGTAGAGGAAAACGGAGCGTTGCGCTTATAGTGTCCTGCCTTTCCCTGTTTCTGTTTGCCGGATGCGGCGGGCCCTCCTACGATATGGCGTATGAGGAGGCCGGACGGATCAGCAGCTTCCGGGCGGTCCCCGTGGAGCACACGGGGAAGGCGGCCGCCTTCGCGCAGGATCTGTGCGTCGTGACGTCCGATATCATGGACAGGGAGGTGGACATGTCCCAGGCCGCGGCCGCGGGGCTGTTCGATCTGAACAACCGGGAGGTGCTGTACGCCAAGAATGTGCACGACAGGCTCTATCCCGCCAGCCTGACCAAGGTGATGACCGCCCTGGTGGCTTTGGAGAACGGCTCCCTGGATCAGGTGCTCACCGCCACCAGCGCGGTGAACATCACGGAGTCCGGCGCGCAGCTCTGCGGGCTGAAGAGCGGGGATACCATGACGCTGGACCAGGCGCTCCACATCCTTTTGATGTATTCGGCCAATGATGTGGCCATGATGATCGCGGAAAATATCGGGGGAAGTGTGGACGGGTTCGTGGAGATGATGAACGAGGAGGCGGCCCGGCTGGGGGCCACAAACACCCATTTTACCAATCCGCACGGGCTGTCCGACGAGGAGCATTACACCACCGTCTACGACCTGTACCTGATCTTTAATGAGGCCATCCGGTACGAGACGTTCAGTGAGATCATCCACATGACCACCTATCAGACCACCTATTACGACCGGAACGGCAGGGAGAAGCCCATCACCTGCAACAGCACGAACCAGTATTTCAGCGGGAAATACAGCGCGCCGGAGAGCGTCACGGTGATTGGGGGAAAGACCGGGACCACCAGCGCGGCGAAGTCCTGCCTGATCCTTTTGTCCAGGGACGCGGGAGGAGCACCCTATATTTCCGTGATCCTGAAGGCGGAGACGGGGGACGCGCTCTATGCGCAGATGAGCGATTTGTTGGAGGAGATCCGCAAATAATGGTTGTTTTTTAGATAGGGATACACTATAATAAACACAGAGGGTTCTTTTGGTATTACAAGAATACATATAGGAGGATTTCCGCATGGTTCAATTGATTGTAGGCAGAAAAGGGAAGGGAAAGACGAAGCAGCTGCTGGATAAGGTAAACAGCGAGGTAAAGGCCGTCTCCGGCAACATTGTCTATTTGGACAAGAACAAGGATCACATGTACGAGCTCAACAATCGGATCCGGCTGATCGACGTCTCCCGTTACCTGATCGAGAACAGCAGCGAGTTTATCGGTTTTGTGTGTGGAATCATCTCTCAGGACCACGATCTGCAGCAAATGTATTTTGACGGTTTTTTAAACATCTCCCGGCTGGAGGGAGAGGATATCGCCCCCGCTGTGGAGAAGCTTCAGAAGATCAGCGAGGCGTTCCAGGTAGACTTTTTCCTGAGCGTTTCCATGGACGAGGAGGAGCTTCCGGCGTCCCTGAAGGATAAGGTATGGGTAGCGCTCTAGGATAGAAACGGCAGAATGAGACAGCGGCAGCAAGGATAAGATGGAAATGCGATGAAAAGCTTCGGCGCGGCCCGGGGCTTTTCTTAGCATGGGACCATCGGGGAAATCGGACGGTTGGAGGCAGAGCGCATTGGCAAAGGGCAGGGACGGGAAGGAGAAGGTCACGAAGATCACGGAGATCCGGAGGTATCGCAGACCTTTAAATCTGAATATCGGCATGGTCATCTTCGTCATTATCTTTATCTACGTGGTCGCGGGGATCTTCCTCTATTTCCGCTCCAAGCCGGTCATGCGCTATGAGGTGCGGGAGGGCTCCCTCACGGCCAACAATATCTACCGGGCGGTGGCGCTGCGGGACGAGACGGTGGTCACGGCGGATTCGGCGGGGTACGTCAACTATTACGCCCGGGAGGGCGAGCGCGTGGCCAACGGCGACCTGGTGTACACGGTGGACGAGACGGGACGGCTGAACGAGTATCTGGAGAGCGTGAACCTGGGGGAGAACACGCTGAGCGAACGGGAGCTTGCGGAATTCCGCAGCGAGATCGTAAACTTTATGCACGGCTATGACCGGCATCAATTCGACAGCGCGTATGACTTTAAGTTTTCTCTGAAGAATACGGTGCTGAAGCTGGCAAGCGGCAATATGCTCCAGAGCATCAGCGATATGAGCGGCGTGGAGGGAGTGACCAATGTGGTCAATTTTCGGTACGCCCCCACTACGGGCGTGGTGGCCTATTGGATCGACGGGTATGAGGATCTGACGCCGGGTGCGGTGACGGAAGCGGTGTTTCAGGACGAGGAGTACGAAAAGACCCAGAAGCTCAGCAACGAGCTGGCGGCGCAGGGGGATTCCGTGTACAAGCTCTCCACCAACGAGAACTGGTGCATTGTGTTCCCGGTGGACTCCGGACAGGCGGAGGAGCTGGCCAAGGAGGATTATATCAAGGTCCGTTTCCTGAAGAATCAGTATGAGGCCTGGGGGAAGGTGTCGCTTCTGAACAACGAGGACGGGGATTATCTGGAGCTGGATTTTACCAATTCCATGGCCACCTTTGTGTCGGACCGCTTCCTGGACGTGGAGCTGATTCTGGAGGAGGAGACGGGGCTGAAGATTCCCAATTCCTCCATTGTGGAGAAGGAGTTTTTCCTGGTGCCCGAGGAGTTTGTGTCCCTGGAGGAGCGGGACGGGCAAAACGGCATCTACCGGCAGTCCTATCTGGAGGACGGCACCACGACCATCGAGTTTATCGCCATGGATTTTTACGGCTACGACAGCGAGAACAAGAAGTACTATCTGGATCCCGCGTTTGTGAGCGCCGGGACGATCCTGTACGCCATGGACCGGCAGACCACCTTTGTGGTGAGCGAACGCGCCACCCTGGTGGGGGTCTACAATATGAACAAGGGGTACGCGGATTTCAAGGAGATCAACATTTTGTACCAGAATGACGAGTACGCCATTGTGAAGGCCAACACGCAGTACGGGCTGAATGTGTACGATTATATCGTTCTGGACGCGGAAGCGGTGCAGGACGAGCAGTTTATCAATGAGTGACGGCGGGGGTGCCCGGCGGACGGAAAAGAGGTTGGTTTGGATATGACGGGTGAGAACCTGCGGTATGTGGAGGGAGAGATCAAAAGGGCCTGTGAGCGGGCCGGGAGAGACGTAAGCGAGGTGACGCTGATCGCGGTGAGCAAGACAAAGCCGGTGGAGATGCTGCGGGAGGCTTATGAGGCAGGAACCAGGGACTTCGGCGAGAATAAGGTGCAGGAGCTGATCGACAAGATCCCCCAGATGCCTCCGGATGTGCGCTGGCACATGATCGGCCATCTGCAGCGCAACAAGGTGAAGTACATCGTCGGAAGGGTGTGTATGATCCACAGCGTGGATTCCCTGCGCCTGGCGGAGGAGATCAGCCGGGAATCCGTGAAGCGGAAGGTGGAGACGGATATCCTGATCGAGGTGAACGTGGCCGGAGAGGAGAGCAAGTACGGCGTGGCGCCGGGAGATGCCCTGGACCTGGTGCGCAGGATCGCACCCCTTCCGGCGGTGCATGTCAGGGGCCTGATGACGATCGCCCCTTTTGTGGAAAACCCCGAAGAAAACCGAGAAGTTTTTCAAAAATTAAAGCATTTGGCTGTTGACATAATGCGGGAAAACGTCGATAATGTTACTATGAATGTACTGTCAATGGGTATGACAGGCGACTACAGGACAGCGGTGGAGGAGGGAGCCACCTGTGTGAGAGTGGGGACCGGAATCTTTGGCGGGCGCGACTATGGCAGCCCGCAGCCGTAGCATAAAGGAGAGCATTGAGATGGGCGTTATGGACAAGTTCTTGAATTACATGAAGCTGAACGATGAAGAGGACGAGGACTATATGGACGACGAGTATCTGGACGACGAGGAGGATGAGGCTCCCGCTCCCAGAAGGGCTTCCAAGCTGAAAACGGTGAAGGAGGATCCGGAGGAGGAAAAGCCGGCCAGAAGGGCGCCCCAGCCGAAGGTGACCCCGATCCGCCAGTCCACGGTGAAGAAAATGCCGGGAAGCGGCATGGAGGTGTGTGTGATCAAGCCAAACTCCGTGGAGGACGCCCGGGAGATCACGGAGACGCTTCTGGCGAACCGGACGGTGGTCCTGAATCTGGAGGGGCTGGATGTGGATATCGCGCAGCGGATCATCGATTTTACCTCCGGCTCCTGTTTTGCCATCGGCGGCAATCTGCAGAAGATCTCCCATTACATCTTTATCATCACCCCGGCCAGCGTGGATATCTCCGGTGATTTCCAGGATATCTTCGGGACCGGATCCCTGGACGCTTTGAACAGCGGCCTGTAGGGAAAGCGTTACGGAACAGGATCGCAAAGAGAGAGGGCAGCTCGCGTGCGGCGTGCTGCCCCCTTGTATGGAATGGTATGAAACAGTATAAAACGGAAGGAGAAGCTTATGGCACAGAGACTGCCTGTCCTATATGAGAGAAAGCCCTGCTATGATATTGTGTTCGAGACCTCCTTTGGGGGGCTGTGGGAGGAGCTGGCCGCTCTTTCCGCGGAGGAGAGGAGGCTCTGCATCGTCACGGATTCGACGGTGGACGGGCTCTACGGCGCGGAGGTTCTGGCGCTTCTGGAGGGAAAATGCCGCAAGGCGGTCAAGTATGTATTCCCGGCCGGGGAGGAAAACAAGACGCTGGACACGGTGCGGGGCGTCTACCGCTTCCTGATCGAGGAGGGGATCGACCGGAAGGATCTGCTGCTGGCGCTGGGCGGCGGTGTGGTGGGGGACCTGACCGGATATGTGGCGGCCACCTACCTGCGCGGGATCGACTTCGTCCAGATCCCGACCACGCTTTTGGCCCAGGCGGACAGTTCCATCGGCGGAAAGACCGGCGTGGACTTTGACGGCTACAAAAACATGGTGGGGGCGTTCAAGATGCCCCGGCTGGTGTACATGAACCTGGACACGCTGAAAACCCTGGACGACCGTCAGTATTTCTCCGGCTTTGCGGAGGTGATGAAGCACGGCCTGATCCGGGACGCCGCCTTCTACGAGTGGCTCCTGGAAAAAATGTATGAGATCTGCGAGAGGGATCTGGAGACCCTGGAGGAAATGCTTTTTCGCAGCTGTACGGTAAAGAAGCTGGTGGTGGAAAAGGATCCCACGGAGCAGGGGGAGCGGGCCCTCTTAAATCTGGGGCACACTATCGGCCATGCCATCGAAAAGTACAAGAATTTTACGCTGTTTCACGGGGAATGTGTAGCGCTGGGCATTGTGGCGGCGGCGTTCATCTCCTGGAAGAGGGAGTGCCTCTCCATGGAGGAATACTACGAGATCCGCGACATGTTTGTCCCCTTTTATCTGCCCATCTCCGTGGAGGACATCGACCCGGAGGAGGTGCTGCGGCTGACCAAATCCGATAAAAAGATGGAGGCCGGGACGATCAAGTTCGTGCTGCTCAAAAAGATCGGGAAGGCGTTCATCGACCGGACCGTCACGGACGAGGAGATCCTGGCGGCTGTGAGAGAAATTCATTTTAGCGAAGAGGATGCCCATGAGTAGCAGGAGAGAAGTCAAGAGAGGAATCATGCTGGCCCTGGATCTGCTGGTGGTCGCGGGGCTTCTGGCGTTTGACCAGTACACCAAGAGCCTGGCCGTTTCCCGGCTGAAAAACAGTCCCGCCTATGTGCTGATCGAGGGGGTG
>CANPWJ010000142.1 GCA_947584035.1 uncultured Acetatifactor sp.
AGATTCATCAGTCCCGCGTTCACGAAGCTGACCACCATCGCCGTACAGGCGGAGGATGACTGGATGATCCCCGTGAACACGATCCCCACCAGCATCCCGGCAAAGCGGTTGGTCGTAAAGATTTCCAGGATACGGCGCAGCTTGGCGCCCGCCACCTTCTCGATGGCCTGGCTCATCAGCTCCATGCCAAACAGAAAAAGCCCCAGGCCGCCCGCCAGATTCAACAGAACATTTATGCCCATTCTCTTCGCCCCTTCATTCGCCATACGCAGTCAAAACGACACATATCACTTACCATTTTACGGGAAATGAGCAAAAGTTACAACCACTTTTTACAATATTTTTACTTTCCCTTTACCATTCTCGGTCTCCCGCGGCAATATCCGCCTCCAGCTGCCGCTTCAGATCCTCCAGGCTATGGAATTTTCTCTCCGGCCGCCGAAACTCCTTCAGGTACACCTCCGCCTCCTCGCCGTAGAGATCCCCCTCGAAGCGGTACAGGTACGTCTCCACCCCCACGGCCTGTCCGGAGGCCACTGTCGGCTTGCACCCCACGTTGCTGATCCCCCGGTATCTTCTGCCCCTGCACTCCACCTCCGAGAAATACACGCCGTCCGGCGGCAGAAGCTTGTCCCGGGGAGGGAGGAGATTGATGGTGGGAAACCCCAGCGTCCGGCCGATCCGGTTCCCGTGCTCCACCCTTCCCATGACCGGGTAGGGCATCCCCAAAAGCCGCTCCGCAAAGGGCATATTCCCCTGCTCCACCTGGCTCCGGATCCGGGAGGAGCTGACCTCCTGCCCCTCCACACAGACCTTTCCGATGGTCCTTACCTGCAGTTCCAGCTCCGCGGAAAGGGATTCCAGAAGCGCCGCGTCCCCCCTGCCGCCGGCGCCAAAGGATACGTCCGTCCCCGCCGCCAGAAAGCGGGCATTCATCCGCTCCGCCAGCACCTCCCGGACAAAACGCTCCGGCTCCATGGCAGCCGTCTCCCGGTTCAGGGGAAACTCCACCAGGATGTCGATCCCCATCCGCTCAAACAGGATCCGCTTCTCCTCCCGGGTGGTAAGCTCTCTGCCGTCACTCTGCCCGAAAAAAACGGCCGGAGCCGGGTCAAACGTAAACACACAGGCGGCCAGCCCCCGCTTTTTCTGAAGGAGGATCTCCTCCAAAAGCCTCCGGTGCCCTATGTGTACGCCGTCAAACTTCCCGATGGCTGCAGCCGTCTCTTTCTCCAGATAAAAATCGGATGTACCTGCGATAATCTCCAACTGTACCACGCTTTCTGCGGCGGAAACGAGGCCGCGCTCATCGTTCCAAAAACATCTTCACCGGAAGATACAGATCCCGCTCCCCGCTGTAGGCATAGATTCCCGCAAAGCTTCCGTCCGGCCGGTAAAACCGCACCCGGTTTCCCGGCGGGAAACGCTCGCCCGTCTCCGTGCACGCAGACGGGATCGGATTCCCGTTTTCCAAAAGCCTTTCTGCCTCCGCCTTCACACACAGGGCCGGGCAGTCGTCGAACATGCGCTCCACCGGGATGACCACCTCCGCAAGCGTCCCCTGTTCCTTCCTTCTCTGAAGCTCCGACAGGGAAACGGCGTCCTCCAGACAAAAGCTCCCCGACCGGGTCCGCACCAGACTCTGCATGGTGCCGCCGCAGCCCAGCCTCTCTCCGATGTCCGCGCAGAGCGTGCGGATATAGGTGCCCTTGGAACAGGACACCCGGAGCGTCACCACCGGAAGGGAGATCTCCCGGATCTCGATCTCCCGGATCCGGACCCTTCTGGGCTTCCGCTCCACCACCTTGCCCGCTCTCGCCAGATCGCAGAGCTTCCTTCCGTTCACCTTCAACGCCGAGTACATGGGCGGAACCTGGTCGTACTCCCCCACAAACCCCAGCACGGCCCTGCGGATCGCCTCCTCCGGACAACGCTGCGCATCCACCTGCTCCCTGGAGAGCACGCTCCCTGTAGTGTCCTGGGTGTCGGTGGTCACGCCCAAAAGAAGCTGCGCCACATACTCCTTGTCCCGGTCCGTCAGCAGATCGCACAGCCTGGTGCCGCTCCCCAGACAGACGGGGAGCACACCGACGGCCTGCGGATCCAGCGTGCCGGTGTGCCCTATTTTTTTCTGGCCGCAGATCCCCCGCATCCTGGCCACTACATCATGGGAGGTATAACCAGCCTCCTTGTATACATTGATGATTCCGTTGATCATAGCTGCTCCTCGATCTGCCGGGACAGAAGCCTGACACATTCCCGGCCGTCCCCCTCCAGGGTACACCCCGCGGCGCGCACGTGGCCGCCGCCGCCAAAGTGCGACGCGATCCGGGCCACATCCACCCTTTCCGTGGAGCGCAGACTCGCCTTGTACTCCCGCGGCCCCGTCTGGTGCAGAAAGACGGCGCAGTCCACCCCTTTGATGTTCCGAAGCTGGTTCACGATGCCGTCCAGATCCTGCGGACCCGCCTGATACAGGTCCAGCACGCTCTGATCCAGCACGCTGACGACGCAGCGGCCGTCCAGAAAGCGGACGCTCTCCAGGAGAGCCCGCCCCAGAAGCTGTGTCTGCCGATAGGTTCTCTGGTAGAAGGTCTCCTCGATGAGCCTGGGGAAATCAAACCCGAAGCCGATCAGGAACGCGGCCTTCTGCAGGGTCTCGGGCGTGGTGTTGGAGTACTGGAACACCCCCGTGTCATGGATCATCCCAATGTACAGGGCCTTCGCGATCCCCGCGTCGATCCGCTCCCGCTCCATCAGGTCCAGCAGCACCTCGCAGGTGGATCCGATCTGCGGCCGGATCACATTCACGTCCCCGCCGCCTTCGTTGCTCACATGATGGTCGATGTTGACGGTCTTTCCCGCCCCGCGGAAATAGCGCTCCGCGTCTCCCATCCGTTCCGGCACGGTATCCAGCGCAAAAAACACGTCGAACTGCGGCTCCTCGGGGAATTCCCAGTCGATCTTCTCAAACCCCTCTATCTCCTGAAAAACCTCCGCCGGCTTTTCCAAAAACACCTTCACCGCCGCGCCCGGCAGTTCCCTGGACAGGTACCGAAAGAGGGCCAGGCAGGAGCCCACGCAGTCCCCGTCCGGACGCACATGCCCGCTGATCCCGATCCTCTTTGCACCTGAACACTCCCGTAACAGATCCATACTTTCCCTCGTTTCTCATTCCGGCGCCCTGTGCGCCGCAGCAGCCGCTTCTTCAGCGGCCGTCCGGATCCCCGGTCTGCTCCCGCTCCTTCTGCTCCCCCAGGACCTGGTCGATCTTATGTGCCATGTTCACCCCATACTCGATGGACTGATCCATCACAAAGGTGATCTGCGGCGTGTTCCGCAGATTGATCCGCTGTGCCAGCTGTCTGCGGATAAATCCCTCCGCGCTCTTTAAGCCCTCCAGGGTGTCCGCCCGCTCCTCCTCGCCGCCAAGCACGCTGATCCACGCCTTGCAGCTTTTCAGGTCGGGCGCCACCTCCACGGCCACAACGCTGACCCAGGGGCTGATCCTGGGATCCTTGATCTCCCCGCGGATCACCTCCGCCAGCACCTTCTCCACCTCCCCGTTGATGCGGGTATTTTTTACACTGTTCTTTCTCATATTCCATTCCTTTACCGCGGATCCGCGGGCATATCTATCTGGGAACCTCCACCATGACATAAGCCTCCACAATGTCAAGCTCCTTCATCTGGTCGAATCCCTCGAACACAAGACCGCACTCGAATCCTGCCTTGACTTCCTTCACGTCATCCTTGAAGCGCTTGAGAGAAGCCAGGTTCCCCTCGTAGATCTGCTCGCCCTCTCTGGTGATGCGCACCTTGCAGCCTCTCTGGAACTCGCCGTCCAGCACATAGGAACCGGCGATATTGCCAATAGCGGACGCCCGGAACAGCTGGCGCACCTCCGCATGGCCGATCACCTTCTCCTCGTACACGGGATCCAGCATTCCCTTCATGGCCGCCTCGATGTCCTCGATGGCCTGGTAGATGACCTTGTACAGGCGCACGTCCACGCCCTCCTGCTCCGCCGTCGCCTTGGCGGTAGCGTCCGGCCTCACATTGAAGCCGATGATGATCGCGTTGGAAGCGCTGGCCAGCGCCACATCGGACTCGTTGATGGCACCCACGCCGCCGTGGATGCACTTGACCACGACTTCCTCGTTGGTCAGCTTTAACAGCGACTGCTTCACCGCCTCCACGCTGCCCTGCACATCCGCCTTGACGATCAGGTTCAGCTCCTTCAGATTGCCCTCCTGAATCTGGGAGAACAGATCGTCCAGAGACATCCTGCCCTTGGTCTCCTCCAGCTTCTTCTCCTTGTTCTGTGCCAGATACGTCTCCGCGTAGGACTTGGCGGTCTTGTCGTTCTCGTGGGCCAAGAATACCTCTCCCGCGCTGGGCACATCCGAAAGCCCCAGGATCTCCACCGGCATGGAGGGCGTCGCCTCCTTGACTCTCCGGCCCTTGTCGTCGATCATGGCCCGCACCTTTCCGTGACAGGCTCCGGCGGACACGAAATCGCCCACCCGCAGGGTTCCCTTCTGCACCAGGACGGTGGCCACCGCGCCGCGTCCCTTGTCCAGCTCCGCCTCGATGACCAGCCCTCTGGCGCGGCGGTTCGGATTGGCCTTCAGCTCCTGGATGTCCGCCGTCAGGAGGATCATCTCCAACAGCTGGTCGATCCCCTCCCCGGTCTTGGCGGACACCGGCGCAAAGATGGTGCTGCCGCCCCAGTCCTCGGGGATCAGCTCATACTCCGACAGCTCCTGCTTCACCCGGTCGATATTGGCCGAGGGCTTATCGATCTTGTTGACCGCCACCAGGATCTCAATGCCGGCCGCCTTGGCATGGTTGATGGCCTCCACCGTCTGGGGCATCACGCCGTCGTCCGCCGCCACCACCAGGATCGCGATATCCGTAGCGTTGGCGCCGCGCATACGCATGGCGGTAAACGCCTCATGCCCGGGCGTATCTAAGAACGTGATCCTGCGGTTGTTGATGCTCACCGTATACGCGCCGATATGCTGGGTGATCCCGCCGGCCTCCTTGTCCGTCACATTGGTCTTTCGGATCGCGTCCAAAAGGGAGGTCTTGCCGTGGTCCACATGGCCCATCACACAGATGACAGGCGGTCTCTCCACCATGTCCTCCGCGTTCTCCTCGTCCTCCTTTAAGAGCTCCTCGATCACATCCACCTTGACCTCCCGCTCGCAGAGGATCTCGTACTCCATGGCGATGTTCTCCGCGTCCTCATAGGAGATCTCCTGATTCACCGTCACCACCTTGCCCTCCAGAAAGAGCTTCTTGATGATGGCCGCCGGCTGCAGCTTCATCTTCTCAGCCAGCTCCTTGATGGTAATGGTGTCCGGAAGGGTGATGACCTTGATGGCCTCCTCTACCGCTTCCTCCTTTTTCTTCTCCGGCTTGATAAAGCGCCCGGGACGGTTCCTTGCGGCCTCGTCCTCCTCGTAGATGTGATCCTTTCTGGAGCGCTTATCCTTCTCCTGGCTGAAGCGCCTCTTGTCCTCCTCGCGCTTCTTCTCCATATCCTTTCCGCCGCTCTCCGCGGAAAAGCCTTTGCCCGGCCGATCATCTCTGCCGTTTCGGAAGGAATTTCCCTGTCCGCCATTCGCTCGGTTATCGCGTCCGCCACCGCCAAAACCGCGTCCAGGACCTGCGCTGCCGCTGCCGCCGCGGCGGTCACCCTGACCGCCTTCCTGACCCGGCCTGCCAGGCCGCTGATAACCGCTGCCCGGTCTGTCTCCCTGCGGTCTGCCACCTGCCATACCTCCTCTGTTCTGAAACGATCCTCCCTGGGGACGTCCATTCATAGGACGTCCGCCCTGGCCTCTGTTCTCGTGGTTCTCCCGCAGGGGCCGGTCAGCCGCCGGCCGGTTCTGAGGCGCCTGGGACGCCGCGCCGGTCTGGGGTCTGCTCTGGCTCCGCAGCTCCCCGCCGCCCGGCTGTTGGCTTCTCCTGGGAGTGTTCACATGCGCGGGATCCGGGACCATCTGCACGCTGGGTGTGGGGGACGGAGGTGTCAGAGGCTTGATCGGCCCCCGGTTCGGCGCCGGCCTTCCGCCCGGCCGGTTCGCTCCTCCCATGCCGCGGTTTCCCTGCCCCATCGGGCGCTGTCCTGCCATCTTGGAATTCTGC